>CAXTYP010000033.1:0-14046 GCA_964248435.1 uncultured Acidobacteriaceae bacterium
GAACTCGAAAAACAAGCTCCCGGGTGCAGCCGCTTCCCCGGAGATCTTGGCGGAAGCCGCGAGCACACGCGGCACCGCTGTGTGCACGGCATCCAAATCGAGCGTGAAGGCGCGGGTACCCGGCTTGATCTCCAGGTGGTCGCTTTCGCCCAGGTCCGGGTCGAACAGGTCGATGAAATCGCCTTTCAGGCTTGCCGGCGCGGGCAAGCCTGACGCGTCAAGGCCCGCCGCAATGACATATGGGCCGCGCCTCAGCACGAAGGAGCTTGCTTGCCGGACCGGCAGATGCACAGCAGCGGCAGCCGTTTGCACCAACTGCAATACCTGCGAGGCGCCGGAAGGGCTCCCGGCGAAGCTGGACGGATTTTGCGGCTGGTAGACCACGCAGCCCTGACCGACCCGGTGCAGACCTGTGGCCTGCGGTGACAAGCCCAACAGCTGGAAAAGCTGGTCGCGAGGCGTGGCAAAATGCTCGCCGCCGGAGTTCCACCAGTCTGAAACCTGGTTGTAAGGGTCCTTGTCGTCATCGGCCACAACCAGTGCGCCGCCTTGCCGCACCCAGGCCGCCAGTGCTGCATGGAACTCAGGCGAAGGAGGTTTCTGCCCCTCATACGTCAGCAGGAGCACCTTAAAAGGGCGAAGGAAGTCCGCCGGTGCTGCTTTGCTGTATGTGCTTTCAATCTGGACTGGCTCCACAGGAATCCCGTGCAGCAGCAACGGCAAGGCCAGGCCGTAGAAGTTGCTCAGATTTGGATCGGAAGGCTGCGGAGATGCACGCTGAAACATCAGCGTGTCGGAAACCAGGACGCCCATTCCGGCAGTTCCGGCGCTCTCCCACTGCGTCGCTGAAGGAGGCTGGTCCATCTCTGCGAGCGCGTGAAAGACAGCCTGTAATTCGCTCTCGTAAGGCTTGGGTATCGCGGTCTTCGGCGGGTTGGGCTCGGCATCCGTCGGCTCGGCCGAGGGCCGGGTAGCATCGGCGTCCAGCCCGAAGATGCGATCGGGCCAGGGCAGCACCTCGTAGCGGGCTACGGAGGGTTGCAGGAGCGAGGCCACCAGCGTGCTCTCCCAATTGAGCCGATAGTCGGTCCAGGAGTGGCGAGGATTGTCCTCGATCGGGTCATTGAGGAACCAGATGGGTTTGCGCGAGGAGCGCGCGATATTTTGGAGGGCTCCGTACTCGAGGAAGGCGGTGGCAAAGGTGCGCTGCTCGCGGCGGCCTTCGTACAGATTCGGTTCGCGAGCGGTGCCGGTCCACACCTGGGCAATGTAGCCGTCAGCGCCTACCTCCAGCAGCGAAGACTCCGGGCTGACGATCGACCACTGTGCGTAGTTGATCAGCGAATGTGTCGCGATGTAGCACGGAATGGCACGGCCATGCTGCACACCATAAGCTTTCACAGCGTCAAACACCTGCGCGAGCGCGCGGCGATAAAGGAAGTACTTGAGCTTGGAAGCGCGATACTGCGCATCCGGGGACGAGTCAGGAGCTTGCCAGGGCTGGTGGTAGAAAAGCTGCCACTCGCGCTGAAAGGCGGGGCTCCAGCCGGCACGGGCCCAGAACTCAGGTTCTTCCAGGTAGATTGCCTCAGCGCCGGCGTCAATGGCGGCTTCCGCCCCTTTCGCCAGAAACCTGCCGTAAGCAAGCGAGGGTGAAACATACGGGATGTCGCGACCACCATGGAGAATGAGCTTGCCGCTTTTCTCCTGCTGGGTTTCGTCCCAGTGCTCGTGCCCGTCAAAGTCGCCGCGCAGGTATGAGCCATAGCGGCCCCACGCGACACCAGTCATCACGGTGACATGGTAGCCATGAGCGCGCCAGGACTGGATGCGAGCAGCCGTCGTGTCATCCAGGCCGTAGACCATTACGGTGTCGGCGTTGATGTTGGTGCGTGGCGACCAGCTGTGATCCGTCTGGAACAGAAGCCTGCCGGGTGCTCCGGCAGCCTGGGCTACAGCAGGCGCTGCTGCCGGGGTCGTCAACACCTGCGCCGGGAGCGAGGGAACAAGTGCAAGTGCAAGAAGGAGTGAAGCTCTGGTCAGCATAGGCTCCGAAACCCGACAACAGCGGGCATGCCTCCGGGGCTTGCCCGTTGTTGTCGAGGAGTTGCAGGCAGATTCGGCTTAATGGCTGACCGTGCCCCAGTTATTCACCAGGTTCAAGGCGTTGAGCGAGCCGATGCCCGTGGCGAAGTCCCAACCGGTCCCTGTAGCGTAGGCCGGCTGATACGCGGTATCCGAGGTGGACAGCACACCGTAAGTGCCCGAAGGCCGGTAGCAGTTGTAAGTGCCGGTGCAATTCACGTCAATATCGCCCTGGGTGATGTCATAAAAGGTACAGGAGGAGCTTACGCCATTGCCATTGGTTGAGTTACAACCGGTGTTGCCGCTCGCGCCGTACTCGGCCTTTGCCAGGTTATAGTAGGTCGGGTTTGGGTTTCCCCAGGCTGAGCCGGTCTTCTGATTGACCAGCGCCTGGATAGCGGCAAGAATCGGGGACGCAAAGGACGTGCCACCTGCTCCGGACCAACCACTCGGCGCGCCCGTGCAGGGCACGCCGCCGCCCGCCGCGTCGGTGTAGCAGTAGACATAGTAGTGGCCCCACACGCCATTGGCGGCAAACAGGCTTACATCCGGCAGATCGCGAACGCTGTCCGCTGGATTTCCCTTCAGCCCACCCTGGTAAGAAGGTTTGGCATAGCCCTTGCAGGTGCCGGAGGCAACGCCTGCAACACTGGGCGCCCCGGTAGCGCAGCCGCTGGGTCCGCCCGAGCCGGAGGCCGTGGTGAGATAGCTCTTTTTACCTGTGGCAGAGTTACAAAGGCCGGAGCTGCCGTAGGTCGTTGCATAGCCCGACTTGCTCGCAATCAGCGTTGAAGCACAGGAATCATTCCACGGTATCTCCGGAATATAACTTTTCGCACTTGTGTAGATACTGTTGTTGCTGCTGTACCAGTAAGTGCCGTTGCTCCCCGCATAGGTGTCGCCAAAGTCCGTGCCGCCGACCGCGACGTTGTACGGAGTGCTGGCAAAGCCCGACACCGTGATGCCGTGCGTCGCCCTGGCGGCACCGGCGTCAGAAGACGCTGCTCCCTCATCGCCTGAAGACACAAAGACGGAAATACCCTCGGCGACGGCTGACTGGTAAGCCTTGCTGTAGGCCAGGTTCGCTGTAGCTCCGTTCAGCTCCTCCGACTCGCCATAGGAAATGGAAACGATCTTGGGTGGATTGCTGCTGTTGATCAGGTTATTCAGCGCGATCAGCCCGCCGAAGGTGGTATTGGTATTCGGGCAGGAAGCAAGCACGATCGCCGCCGAAGGGGCCGCGGCCGAAGCCCACTCCGCGTCAAGAATGGCTTCGCCGTCATCCGGTGCAAAATGGCCCGGGTCAGAGCAGCCCGGATGTTGCTGCGTGAAGGAACCGGCAGTGTACTGCGACAGGCCGAACGTAGAACGGAACGTGGTCCAGTCCGCGGTCGAGTACACGTCTGTGTCCTCAATCACGACGATGGTTTGGCCCTGGCCCGTAATGCCCTCCCAGAACAGCGGATACAGGTTGTAAATGGTCGCCAGGTCGCCCGGCACCACTGCCTGGAACGTGCCCTGGCTGGTCGTATACGTGTAGCCCGGCGTGACCGCGCCTGGGCCGCCCGTCGACTCCCCGGTTTCCGACCCGGTATGAGGGTCGAAGTGCACGGTGCGCACCGGGTGGTGAAAGCCCCGCGGACGGAAGCTATTCAGGCTGGCAACACCGGCGACCACGCCGGCCAGTGCGGCAGGGATCGCGGGATCCTGGAGGTTGGCGATGCGCGATTCGCCCTCAACAGCGAGTGCGTGCACCGGCGTACTGAAAGCAGTCTCGACCTGACCCGCGTTGCCGGAAAAGTCGATCGTCATGCCATTCGCAGCTATGCTGTTGACGGTGAAACCGGCACCCGCTAGCCAGGTTTTCACCGCCTGGATGTCAGCGGCCGCGGGCCCGAAACGCTCGCCCAGTTCGGCCGCGGTGAGCCAGTGGTGATAGTTGGAAGAACCCGTGTCGTTCAGCTCGGCCAGGTAGCGCTCCAAGGCTTCTTCACGCTCCGGCGAGCGCTTAAGCTGGAGCAGCATGTTTTCCATAGGCAGGGCGGGGTCAACAGCTCCACGATCGTTGGCGGTGACGCGAGCAGCAGGGTGCACATTGCCCGCGATCCGGAGCGTCTGCGCCGTATCGATCTTTTGAAGGACGAGCGCTGGCGCGCTGTGGGAGCCCTGCGCAAAAAGCGATGGGCTGCAAGCAAGGGCGAGGGCGGCGGGGGCAGCGAATATCCGGATGGGCCGATGAAGACAGGGCATGTGTTTCCTCGAGCGACGCATGAATTGTGGAGCGGAACAACTGCCAGAGGGGGGAGTCGGTACACAACGCAAATCTTCATCAATCCTGAATGACAGCGAGCATACACCGGCCGCTGGGAACGTGAAAGGGCATCCGTCGAGCGCTTCTTCAGCCGTACTTAATCGACAGCTGGGATACTGAGGACGCAGGCGGTACGCCGTCCAGCTTGTTTTCTCGGAGAGTTCGCATGTTTTCTCGCTCTATCCGGCCACTTCCGGCCTCCCTCCTGTTATTGGGCGTTACCTTGAGCGGCAGCTCCCTTGCGCCGGTTGCCCAGGCACAGGGTCCTTACCATGTTCTCAACCACTGGACGATTGGCGGCGAGGGCGGCTGGGATTACATCGAGGTCGACGGGGCTGCACACCGGCTTTACATCGCTCACAACGTGAGCGTAGATGTCGTGGATACCGAAACAGGCAAGAAAGTCGGCGCGATCTCGGGGCTGGGCGGCACGCACGGCGTCGCGCTCGACCCTGAAGGCAAGTTCGGCTACATCAGCGATGGCAGGGGTAACGCGATCGTGATCTTTGACCGGCATACGCTTGAGAAAATAGCGACCGTGCCGGCCGGCACCAACCCCGACGGTATCGCGTATGAGCCGGTCACCCAAACCGTATGGGCCTTTAACGGGCGCAGCAACGACGCATCCGTGCTCGACACCAAGACCCGCACCATTGTGGCGACGATTAAGCTGCCGGGCAAACCGGAGTTTCCGGCCGCCGACGGCAAAGGCATGATGTTTGTCAACATCGAGGATAAGAACCAGCTGGTGAAGCTGGATGCCCATGCAAAGACACTTGTTGCGACGTACCCGCTCACCGGCTGCGACTCACCCTCGGGCTTGGCGATGGATACCAAGGGGCGGCGATTGTTCTCGGTGTGCGACGGCAAGGTGATGGCCATCACCAGTGCCGACACGGGCACCGTGATCGCCACCGCGCCGATCGGCGACGGACCGGACGCGGATCGCTACGACGCAAAAGGCAAGATTGCGATCTCGTCAAACGGGCAGTCCGGCGACATGACGTTTGTGGACGTGAGCGGTGCACAGCCCAAGGTGCTGCAAACCGTGCCCACCGCCCCGGGGGCACGAACCATGGCGTTTGACGAAAAAAGTGGCCGAGCCTACACCGTTACCTCGCAGTTCGGGCCCAAGCCTGAGCCCAGCGCCAGCAACCCACGCGGTCGGCCTTCGCCCGTACCCGGCACGTTTGAAGTGATTGTGATCGGAAAATAGCTCGCGCTAGAAAAGGGCCTTCGCTGCGAAGCGGAGGCCCTTTTTACTTTCCAGCAAAGCTGCTAAAGAGTCGCGGCGTGCCGGTGGCGTGTCAGCAGAAAGTAAACCACCGGTGTAACCAGCAGGCTCAGCACCAACGAGACGAGCAGTCCGCCGATGACCGCGACCGCCAATGGCTGCAGCATTTCAGACCCCGCGCCGAGCGCGAAAGCCAGCGGCAACATGCCGCAGATCGCGGCGGATGCCGTCATCAGAATAGGACGGAGACGGCGGCGCGCTGCTTCCACCATCGCCTCGCGAGGATCTTTCCCCTCGGCGCGAAAACGTTCATCGGCGTCCAGCAGCAGGATTCCATTTTTCGCGACAATGCCGATCACCATGATGAGCCCCATAAAGCTCGATACGTTGAACGAAAGTCCGGTGAGCAACAACGCCCCGACCACGCCGGCCACTGACAGGATGGACGAAGCAAGCACAGCCGCCGGAGCGGAAAACGACCGGAACTCGATCAGCAGGACGCCAAAGACCAGAGCAAGCGACAGCAGCAACACACGCAGCAGGTCGGCGAATGACTTCTGCTGCTCCTGAAAGGTGCCGCCGTATTCCACACGGACCGACGCCGGCAGATGCAGCCCCTGCACCATGCGCTGCACCCTGGCCATGGCGGTGCCCAGGTCCGAGCCCTCGAGCCGCGCGGTCACGGTGATCAACTGCTGCAGGTTTTCGCGCAGGATCTCGTTTTGCGGCGGCAGCGCCGTCACGGTGGCCAGCGAGCCCAGACTCGCCAGCTTGCCGGTGGCGCTGTTGAAAACCGTGTTCTCAAGTGTATCCAGCGACTGACGGCTTTCCGGGCCGAGCCGTATGCGCACCGTGTAAGGGCGGCCGTTCGCGATCACCGGCGTGGCGGCCGTCACCCCGTCGAGCATGGAGGTCGCGTCTTCGGCCACCTCTGCCGGCGTAAAACCCAGGCGCGCGGCTGCTGACGGATCGACCTGAAAGTTCGTCGCCGGGCCGGAGACCGTGTTGTCGACCCCGTTCTGAATATCGACCACGCCTGGAATGCTGCCGATGGCAGTCGCCACGCGCGGCCCGACCGTGCCCAGCAGCATCGGGTCGGGTGAAAAGAGCTTGATCTGGATCGGCTGCGGCGCATTGGAAAGATCGCCGATCATGTCTTCCAGCACCTGCGAAAACTCCACATCGAGCTCCGGCTCGGTTTTCTGAATCTGCTCGCGAATGCCGGCCATCACCTCGTCGATGCTGCGCGAACGCTTGGCCCGGAGCCTCACGGTGAAGTCGCCGGCATTGGCTTCGGTGACGGCGGCAAGGCCCATCTGCAGCCCGGTGCGGCGCGAGGTGCTGTCCACCTCGGGCGTCGCCTGCAAGATCTTCTCGACGTGACCGAGGACCCGGTTCGTTTCCGCCAGCGAAGAGCCTGCCGGCATGATGTAGTCAAGAATAAAGCCGCCCTCATCCATGCCGGGCAGCAGGTCTGAGGGCAGCGCCCGGTAAGCGAAGAACGTGCCGGCCAGCAAGGCGATGCAACCCAGGCCCAGCAACAGCGGGCGGCGCAGGACAAACGCCAGCGCGCGGCCATGTGCGTCGAGCACCCGCCCCATCAGCCGGCCTTCGTGCACGGGTGCATGCGCGTCTCGGCGCCGCCGGAGGAACACGAGTGAAAGCGCGGGCGTGAATGAAAGCGCAAGCACGAGCGAGGTCAGCAGGGCCGCCGTCATGGTCAGCGCGAGCGCGCGCAGAAAGCTGCCGGTCACACCCGACACCGCGACCAGCGGCAAAAACACCACCACCGGCGTAATTGTGGAACCGATCAGCGGCTTGGTGATCTCTCGCAGGGCCAGGCGCACCGCGCGCACCGGGCTTTCGCCGGCATCGCGATGCAGCACGATGTTTTCAATAACCACGATCGCGTCGTCGATCACCAGGCCGATGGCCGCGGCCAGCCCGCCCAGTGTCATCAGGTTAAAACTCTGCCCCAGCAGTGTGAGAAACAACACCGTGATCGCGATGGTGACCGGGATCACAAGCCCGGCAACCAGCGAGGCGGAGGTGTCGCGAAGAAACAGGAACAGGATGATGCAGGCCAGGGCGAGACCGATCAGGATGGCATCGCGCACACTGCGGATGCTGTCACGCACCAGTTGCGACTGGTCGTAAAACGGCGTCAGCGTGACGCCCGGCGGCAGCGTTTTGCTCAGCGCTTGCACCTCCGCCGTCACGGCATCGGCCACGGCCACCGTGTTGCTTGCGGGCTGCCGCGCCACGGTCAGCAGCACCGAGGGCGAGCCATTGGCCGTCACCGTGGTGTAGACCGGCAGGGTGCCATGCTCCACCCGTGCAACATCGCTGACCCGCACCGCGGTACCGCTCGCCGTTGCCTTCACCGCCAATTGGCCCAGCCCGGCCGCATCGTGCGCCTGCGCGCCGACAAGCCCCAGGATCAGCTGGTGATCCGACTCGTACAGACCGGGTGAGTCCACCTGGTTTGACTGGTCGATCGCGTTGACCAGGTCGAGCACGGTGACGCCCGCGCTCTGCATGCGGGCCATGTTGGGCACCAGGTGGTACTCGGGGATTTGCCCGCCCTGAACCGTAACAATGCGCACGCCGGGCACTCGGTTCAGCGGCGGCTTGAGCTGGTAGGTCGCCAGCTCCCACAGCTCGGTTAGCGACAGGCGATCGGATCGCAAGCTGTAGCCGAGAATGGGAAAGGTCGCAAAGGTAAGGCGGTTGGTGGTGATGACGGCCGTTGCCGGCAGCGTTTGTCGCACCTTGCCCAGCTCTGCGTTGACCAGCTGCAGCGTCTGCTCCATGTTGCTGTTCCAGTCGAAAAACAGGCTCACCTCGGCAGAGCCGCGGCTGGTGGTGGAGCGCACGGTCTGGAGGCCAGGCACGGCATTCATCGCGGCTTCCAGGGGCCGCGTGACCGTCACCTCCATCTGCTCGACCGGCATCACGCCGTTGTCAATGCCGATCACGACCCGCGGAAAATTCGTGTCGGGAAACACGGCGATGGGCAGTTGCAGCGCCATGTACACGCCCGCTATGGTGAGCATCGCGAGGAAAAAGAACAAGGGACCGCGAAAGCGGGCAAGCCACAGGCTTTCCGTCTCAACGCCTTCGGCAGGCCGCTCCCGCTGGGTAGGCAGCGTGGCGCCCATCATGGCGCCTTTTCACCCGGCGCCGGTTTCCCTTCGCCGGTGTCGCCGGTGTCCAGCTTGACCTTGGTGCCGTCATCCAGGCCGTAAGCACCAGCCGTCAGAATGGTGTCGCTCTCTGCCAGGCCGCTGAGCACCTCTGTTTGCGCGCCGTCATGGATGCCTACCTGCACGGGCCGCTTGTGCGCCGCGCCGTCGGCACCCAGTAGCATCACGTACTTGCCGCCGTCCTGCGCAGCGAACAAGGCCGCCGAGGGAACCAGCAGCGCATTGGCGACGGAGCGGCCCGTCAGGTCCGCATGCACCGGCGTGCCTGCCTTGTAGCGGCCGTCCCGGTTTTCCACGCGCACCCAGATTTCAAGCGTGGTGCTGCCAGGGTCCAGCGCCGGGCTCACCAGGCTCACGCGCGCCGGCACTGGGCCGTCCACGCCTGGCAGCGTAATCGTCGCGGCATCGCCCACCTTGATCCCCTGCGCCGCGCTTTGCGCCAGGTGCACCTTGGCCAGCAACGCGGAAGTATCGATCACCGTCACCAGCGGCGCACCGGCCGCCGCGGTTTCGCCGGCAAACAAGGGCCGGTCAGTCACAATGCCGGCAATGGGGCTGCGAATCTCCGCATACGCCGCCTGCGCTTCCGCACCCTCGTACTTGCCCTTTGCGCTTTGCACCGCGCCTTCTGACTGCTGCAGGGTGCTCCTGCGGCTCACCGCTTCCAGCGCTTGCAGATGTTGTGCCGCCACATCATAAGCAGCCTGCGCCTGCACCAGGGTGGCGCGTGAGGTATCGAGGTCGCGCCCGGGGATCGCCCCTTGCGCAAACAGCTTTTCGCGCGCGGCGACGATGCTTGCATCCAGGTCGCGCGTGGCCTGGGCCTGCGCTACGTCCAGCCGCGAGCGTTCTGTTTCTTCCGGTATCTGGGCCCCGCTTGTTGCGGCATACGCGGCTTGCGCGGCCGTGTACGCACCGCGCGTGTCAACGGTCGCGGCCTGCAGGTCGCGGTTTTCAAGCGTGGCCAGCAGCTGCCCAGCGCCCACGCGCGATCCGCGTTGTACATAGAAGCGATGTACGGGCGCGGAGATACGCGGGGCCAGCGCGGCCTGCGCCAGTGGCGACAACACCGCGTCCGACAGCACGTGCTCCGCGATCGTTCCTCGCCCGGGGTGAGCCGCCTGTACGGCGACCACCGGGGCAGGTGGGGCCTCGGCCGAAGGCTTACCGCAGCCTGTAAAAGTCACCTCTCCCAAGAGGAGGCAAAGCCCAGCGCTCCAGGCAAGGCACGCTCGTGTGTTCAAAGGGTCCCCGTCAATGTTTGCAATGTGCTTAATGCTTGTTCGTAGCGCACCTGTGCATCTTCATGCGCGGTTCGCGTGCTGTACAACGCCGTTTGGGCGTCCACCACTTCCAGCACCGTTGCTTCACCGCTGGTGTAGCGCAGGCGGGTCAGCCGCAGGCTTTCTTCCGCAGTGCGCACACTTGCGTCGAGCGAGGCTAACTGTGCCTGCGCGGTTTGTGCTTCCCCGTAGTTTTCGCGCAGGGCAGCCACCAGTCGCCGCTGCGACGCCGATAGTGCCACTCGTACCGCGTCGCGACGTACCTCGCTCTGCCGGATCCGGTGTTCGGTCGCAAGCCAGTCCCACACGGGTATGTCGAGGGTCGCGGCAAGGGAGTAGCCGAGATTGTTTGGGTTGCGTGTCCCGTCAAACCGAGCCCTGGTCGCAAACGTAGTTGCATCAATGCCATACGTAAAGTTCAGCTGGAGGTCCGGCAGCAGCGCGGCGTGCGCGCCCAGCACCTCCGCGTTGCTTTGCCCCAGGGCTGCCAGCGCGCTTGCCAGCTCAGGGTTGCCGCGACTTGCTGCTGTTTCCACATCGTTGAACGGTGGCAGGAGCTGCGCGGGCGGGTCGTCCAGCGTGTACGGCGTGAGCGGGTCGGCGAACAGCAACACCCCCAACTCCAGCCGCGCGCGATCCCGGGCAAGCTGCCCTTCCAGAAGGTCGCGCTCTCGCTGTTGCAGCACCAGGTCAGCCTTTACCACGTCTGCGTGGGCGGCTTCGCGCGCGGTTTCACGTTGCTGCGTCAGGGTTTGAAAGCTTGCCGCTTCATCTCGAGCCTCCAAAAGAACTCCGAGCCTGCGCTCGCTCGCAAGCACCGTGTAGAACAAGCCCGCCACTGTCGCGACAAGCCCGCGCCGCGCTATCTCCAGTTCGGCCGTGGTACGCGCGCTTGCCGCATCGGCCGCTCGCACCCCGGCTACCTGCGCCAGCCCCACTGTTTCCGTGATGGACGCCTGGCTCGCATATTCGCGCACTGCATTGTTTGCGATAAAGATGGGAGCGGATTGGCTACCGGTCGGTCCGGCCTGGTTGGTCGCGCCGTTCGGCTGTGTATACAGCGCCTGGTTGTGGTAAACCACCCCGGGCAGCAACGCCGCGCGGGCGATGCCACGCCCCAGCGAAGCTGCTTTCGCCTCGGCACGCGTCGCTGCATACGCCGGCTCGTTCGCTTCCGCGCGGCGAATGGCCTCCGGCAGCCCGATCGGCTGTGCGGACCCGGAACCGGCTCCAGAACCGAGACCAAAACCTAGCCCCGGTAGCAGGAGAACGCCACCCGCAAAGGCACGCGCGTACGCGAAAACGGATCGTCCGCTCATCCAACCCAGTGTAGAAGCAGCGGCTTAACCCTGCCTGAACGCCGACTCCGGGCACACAACAGGCTAGGCCGAAAAAGGCCCCTTGGTATCGGTTGACGACAAGGGGGCGGGCGAGCGCCCAAACACCACGTCAAGGATCCAATCGCTCAAGATGCGGCCCTGTTGTCCTATATTGGGCATCTTTGCCAGGTAGATGGCGCGCCACATGGCCCACGCGATGAAGCCGGAAAAGTTGTACCCGTACACCCGAGCCACGCCCGTGCGCCGACCTACCAGCGCCAGTTCCCCGATTGGCGTAAAGCGGAACGGCTCCGTCGCCTTTCCATGTAATGTGCGAACGATATTCTGCGCCACCACGGTACCCTCACGAGTGGCATTCTGCGCGGTTGGCGCATAGGTTCCCTTGCCGTCGGGCTCAGGGATCTCGGCGCAATCGCCCAGCGCCCAAACACCGGGATGCTCCGGCAACTGGCAATCGCTCCCCACGGTCAGACCATGGTGCTTGCCGTGCTGGGCCGGCAGGTTGGCCAGCAGCGGATTTGGCGTGACCCCAGCCGCCCAGATCAGCGTGCGCGTCGGAATGCGCTCGCCTTTGCCGATTTCCACAAAATCCTCGCCGGCGCTGTTGATGCTCGTGTTGAGCCGCACCTCCACCCCGCGCTCCTTCAACTTCTCAAGCGTGTACCGGCCTAGGTCGTCCGTGATTTCCGGCAGCAGCTTGTCGCCCGGGTGCACCAGCAGCGTGCGAACTTCGGAGGGCTGCAGAGTTGGGACCCTTTCGACCTCCGTGCGTACAAGGTCGTTGATCGCCGCCATGGTTTCAACCCCGGTGTACCCGCCGCCGCCCACCACAAAAGTCAGCAGTTCGCGCCTTTTCGCCGGGTCGTCTTCGATCGATGCCTGCTCCAGGCAGGTGGACACGCGATGAAACGCCTGGGTCGCATGCTCCAGCCGCTTCATGCCGATCGAGTGCTCCTCGATGCCGGGCAGTCCGTGGTACGACACCACCGAACCAAGCGCGATCACTAGGTGATCGCCGGAGTACGAGCGCGGCACCGGCTCCAGGCTGCCCGCACCGGCCTGTACCTGTACCGTGCGCGTCACAAGATCGATGGCCGTGATACGCCCCTGCACAAAATTCACCCGCGCGTTCATGCGTCGCACCGGGCTCACAATGTGCCGTGGGTCCAGTTCGCCTCCGGCGGCTTCCGTCAACATGGGTGTAAACAGGAGATAGTTATTGGTGTCGATCAACAGGATTTCCCCGTTATCCGCCCCTGGCAGCAGGCGCGCCAACTCCTCTGCCACGGCGGTGCCGGCGAAGCCACTGCCCAGCACCAGGAACCGTTTGCCCTGCGCAACGCTGGCGTTCTGCTCGCGCTCTTCAGCGCGCCGCAATACCGCCCATGTGCCGTAAACGGCAGCCGCGGCCAGCGCTGTTCTTCCTACGGTTCGCACCGCCGATGTTCCGCTCATGCCTGGAATCCCTTTTTGTTTCGCGTAGTGGAGGAACCTGCCATCCTGATCTCCCTACTGTTCGTGGTAGCTGCGCATTAAACCGCCGTCGATGACATAGGTGGATCCGGTGATGTAGCCGGCTTTTTCCGATGCCAGAAACGCGGCGAGATTGGCTACATCTTCAGGAGTGCCCAGCCGGTTCAGTGGGATATTCGCAAGCAGCGCCTTCAACTCTGCCTCGTTGCCCATCAGGTTCTTGTTGATCGGCGTTTCGATCGCGCCCGGGGCGATATTGTTGATGGTGATATTCTTCGGACCGAGTTCGACCGCGAGTGTACGCATCAGCATCCTGAGCCCGCCCTTGCTGACGCAGTACGTGGCGAAGCCGGGAAATGTCATGTCTTCGTGCACGGAGCTGATGTTGACGATCCGGCCCGGCTTGCCTGTCGCAATCAGCCGCTGGGTGAAGTACTGCGTCAGAAAAAATGGCCCTTTCAGGTTGACGTCGAGCACCTTGTTGTAGTCCGCTTCCGACACCTCGGTGAAAGCCGCCTTTTTTTCCATGCCGGCATTGTTGACCAGGATGTCGATGGAGCCGAACTTGTCATAGCCTTGATCCACCAGGGTCCGTATCTGGTCGAATTCGGTGACATCGGCCTGCACGATGACGCCCTCGGAACCGGCTTTTTTCACTCTGTCCAGCGTTTCTTCAGCACCTGCCGAGGCCCCGATGTAGTCGATAACGACCTTGGCCCCTTCTTCGGCGAACTTACACGCGATTCCCTGCCCAATTCCTGAGCTGGCCCCCGTAATGACCGCAACCTTGCCGTCCAGCAATCCCATTCCGCCTCCAGCACTTACCGCTTTCATGTTGATTAAGGGCCAACGGCTCCGCAAATGCGGAACCATGGCAGACCGAGAGCCAGGTCCGGCTCGCACTAGCTGTGATGCGGCAAACGGAACAATGACGCGGGGAACAATCGGCTGCAACCATTGCAGCTGGAGCAAACCGCCTTTGCTTTGGCCGTTACCGTCCGCTTTGCACCTTTCTGTGATAACCCAGCAGGTGCTCAGTCGCAAATGGAACCGGCTCCTGCCGCCGCGCCCGCAGAAAACCGCAAAATGCACCCGCGCTGCCGGACGGCTGGGG
>CAXTYP010000034.1:0-14013 GCA_964248435.1 uncultured Acidobacteriaceae bacterium
ATGGCGCGGCGTCGCCGAGCGAGGTTGCGCAGGCACAAAGCCGGGTAAACAACGATGAGGCGAATGTGCGCGTGCTGGAGCAACGGCAGCAGGCGCGCAGCCACTCGCCCAACCTGCAGCAGTTGCAGGCCGAGGTGGCAGAAGCACGCGCTGCGGTAGCCGGGGCCGAGGACGCGATCGGCAAGGGTGAAGTGCGCGCCCCGATCGCAGGGACGGTGTACTCGCTGGCCGCGACGCCGAGCCAGTATGTGCAGCAGGGCGACCGGCTGCTGCAGATGGCCGACTTGAACCAGATGAAGGTGCTGGCCTATTTCGATGAGCCGGACCTGGGCAAGCTGACCGTGGGGCAGCCGGTGACGATCACGTGGGTAGCGAAGCCGGGCGCCGTCTGGCACGGGCACATTACGCGCATGCCGGCGACGGTGGTGACGTACACGACCCGCAATGTGGGGGAGCTGATCTGCTCGATTGATGACCTGAATAAAAATTTGCACGACGGGCTGCTGCCGGATACGAACGTGGACGTGACGGTGACGACCAGCAGTGTGAACGATGCCTTGTTTGTGCCACGCGAGGCGCTGCACACGGAGCAAGGGTTGACCTATGTGTACAAGGTCGTGCGCGGCTCGCTGAAGCGCTCCCGGGTCACGGTGGGCAGCCTGAACCTGACGCAGGTGCAGATCCTGTCGGGCGTGGGCGGCGGCGATGTCGTGGCGCTGGGCGCGGTAGGCGGGCAGCCGTTAACGAACGGCGTGGCTGTGGACGTGGTGCGTTGAAGAGCGCGTTGAGGGCGGAAGGATTCGAACGGCGTTGAAACGGTGCCCGCGGTCTCGCGCCCTGCTGGCCGGCCTGGCAGTGGCAGTGTTCCTGCTGCTGACGGGCGGGGCGCAGGGGCAGCTTTCGCTGTACACGACGGTGGACCTGGCCCGGCGCAACAGTGCTTCGGTACGAATAGCACAGGCGGATGTGGCGCACGCAGAAGCGGCTTTATCGGAAACCCGCGACGTGTATGTCCCGTCGCTCACGGCAGGGTCGGCGGCGGGTTATTCCTATGGCTTTCTGGGTGGCGTCCCGAGCGTGTTCAATGCGCAGATCCAGTCGCTGCTGATTTCTTTCTCGCAGCCGGATTATATTCGTGCCTCAAAAGCAGCCGTGCACACGGCGTCGCTCAACCTGAGGGATGCGCTGGACCAGGTGGAGCTGGACAGCGCGCTCGACTATGTGCAGCTTGACACTGTGACTCAACAGCTGGCCGCACTGGACGAGGAAAAGAGCTATGCCGCCCGGTTGGGCACGATCGAGGGAGACCGGCTTTCAGCCGGCGTCGAAAGCCAGATCGCCGCGACGCGGGCGGAGCTCGTCGGGGCGCAGGCCGACCTGAAACGGCTGGATCTCGTGGCACAGGCAGCCGTGCTGCGCAAGCGTTTGAGCGACCTGACGGGTTTGCCGGAAGAGGATTTCCGGACGGAAACGGCGAGCATTCCGGCGGCAAGCGCGGGTGCGCCGGGGCTGACACACGGCTTCACCGCGGGGGTGCAGGCGGGGTTCAGCAATGCGGTGAGCAAACACTATGTGGCGCATGGGGATGCGCGTCAGAATTATCGACCCCAGGTCGGGTTTGCATTTACCTATGAGTATCTTGAAACCAGTCTGAACGGCTACAACCGCTTTTATAATGCTCCCCTCCATCCAAATAACTTCGGCCTGGCTGCGCAGATATCTTTTCCCTTGTTTAACGCGGCCACCAACGCGCATGCGCGCGGGTCGGCGGCTGAGGCAGTGCATGCGGATGAGCAGGCCGTTCAGGGCCGCGAACTCGCGGAAGAGCAGGTGGTGCAGTTGCGGCAAAGCTTCCCTGAGTTGCGGGCGCAGGCACGAGTGGCCGACTTGCAGGCTCAGCTGGCGAGCCAGCAACTACAAGCCGTATTGCTGCAACTTGCTTCTCCTCCGGCCAATCCTACTGCCGCGCCACTGACGCCGGCTGACGAGATGCAGGCTCGCATTAACGAGCGGATTCGGTTTTCGGATGCGCTGGATGCGCGTTTCATGCTGCTGAAGGCGCAACTCTCGCTGCTGCGCTCGACCGGCGAGCTGCGGCTGTGGATCGATCGCGCAGCGCGGTAGAAGTCGCTCTCCACGCCCATTCCGTCGCGTTGGCAACCCATCCCGCCGGACTCGCGATGTTAAACTACGGGAACTGATATGCCACTCAAAACCCTCTTTCTGAACCCGCCTTCTTTTGAGAACTTCGATGGCGGAGCCAGCTCCCGCTGGCCCGCGACCCGTGAGATTGAAAGCTACTGGTACCCGGTGTGGCTGGCGTACCCGGCCGGGATGCTTGAAGGGTCGCGGCTGCTGGATGCGAATCCGCACCATGTGTCGTGGGATGGCGTGATCGAGATCCTGAAGGACTACGAGTTCCTGGTGCTGTTTACCAGCACCATTGGCTGGACGGGTGACCAGCGCGCGGCGGAAAAGGTAAAGGCGGCGCACCCGGGTATCAAGATCGCATTTGTAGGCCCGCCGGTCACGACGGACACTGACAAGGCGCTGGACGAGTGCGCGGCCATCGACTTTATTTGCCGGCGCGAGTTCGACTTTTCCGTAGTGGAGTTCGCGGAAGGCAAGCCGCTCCAGGAGATCCTGGGCGTGTCGTACCGCGATGCGAGCGGGGTGATTCAGCACAACCCGGACCGGCCGCAGGTGGAAAAGCTGGACAAGCCGGATATGCCGTGGGTGACGGACATCTACAAGCGCGACCTGGACGTGACCAAGTACAACGTCCCGTTTTTGCTGCACCCGTATGTGTCGCTGTACTCGACGCGCGGCTGCCCGGCGCAGTGCACGTTTTGCCTGTGGCCGCAGACGCTGTCGGGTCATGCGTGGCGCAAGCGCTCGACCGATGACGTGGCGGCCGAGATGGCGCATGCGAAGGAGCTTTTTCCGCACGTAAAAGAGTTTTTCTTCGACGATGACACCTTTAACATTCAAAAGGCACGCACAATTGAGTTGTGCGCGAAGCTGAAGCCGCTGGGGCTGACGTGGAGCTGCACTTCGCGTGTGACGACAGACCGCGACACGCTAAAGGCAATGAAGGAAGCGGGTTGCCGGCTGCTGATCGTGGGCTTCGAGTCGGGCGATCCGCAGATTTTAAAGAACATCAAGAAGGGCGCGACCGTGCAGCGTGCGCGCGACTTTGTAAAGGACTGCCACGACCTCGGGCTGACGATCCACGGCGACTTTATCCTGGGGCTGCCGGGGGAAACGAAGGAGTCGATCCGCAACACGATCAACTTTGCAAAGCAGTTGGACGTGGAAACCATCCAGGTGTCGATCGCGCATGCGTTTCCGGGCACCGAGTTTTACGACTACGCCAAGCAGCACGGATTTATCACCAACGAAGCGAAGATGGTGGACGAGGGCGGTCACCAGCTGGCGCACATCGAGTACCCGGGGCTGCCGACCGAGTATGTGCTCGAGATGGTGCACCGCTTCTATGACGAGTACTACTTCCGCCCCAAGGCGGCGTGGCGCGTGGTATCGAAGGCGATCATCAACCGCGATGTGCCGAGGCTTTATACCGAGGCCAAGGCGTTTATGAAGCTGCGCGCCGAGCGCAACCGCATGGTGAAGCAGAGCAAGGACGATAAGGCGCGGGATAGCCGTGAAGCCGTGGGCGCGCGCGCCTAGGCTTTTGTGTGTGTCAGGCATGCAGCCGTACAGGCAAAGGTGAACGATGGCTGACTCTTCCATGACACTTCGCCGGTACCTTGTGCTGTTGACGGTGGCGGTCACAGCGCCGCTGGGCGATACGCTGCTGGCAGTCGGGATGGAGCGGCTGCCTCCGGTATCGCTCCATCATCCTGCAGCCCTGATTCACGCCCTGGTGACGCCGTACGTCGGGCTCGGCGTTGCGATGCTGATTGGTTTTTTCGCCTCGTACACGGCGGCGCTTTCGTGGGCCGATCTGACTTATGTTCTGCCGACAACGTCGATCGGCAATGTCATTATCGCGCTTCTATCGCGGTTCTGGCTCCATGAGCAGATCAGCCCTTCGCGCTGGCTCGGGATTTTGCTGATCACCCTGGGCGTGGGATTTGTTGCCAACGGGAAAAGCTACACCGAGCAGCCCGGCGCCTCTGACGAACGGGAGTGCGAACAGGCGCAACGTTTTGGCGCGAGCGAGGCGCCCCCGGTTCGATGAGCGGAATGACGCACCATGCATCGGGTTGGGCCGTGGCCGCCATGGTCGCGGCGATTGTGCTATTTGCGACGGCAGGCGACCTGCTGATCGCGTCGGCGATGCGGCGGCTGGACCTCCATGCGATTCGCGCGGAACGAGGACTGCTGGGTGCAAGCTGGGCAGTGGTGACGAACCTGCGCTTCATTGGCGGCGTGCTGGGAATGACAGGCGGCTTTTTCGCGCTGCTGTTTGCCTTGTCGCACGCGGAGGTGAGCCTGATTGGGCCGGCTTCGGCCTCGCTGACCTTTGTGACCAACGCGATTGCCGCGAAGTTTTTCCTCGGGGAAGATGTGGACCGGCGACGCTGGGCGGCGGCCGTTTTTGTATGCATGGGCGTGGCGCTGCTCAGCCGCTAAGGGCGGGCGCTCCTAACTGGCATTTCGGGCCGACATGAAGGTTCGGGACTACGGGCAGGCAGCTTCTTCAGCGACGAGCTCCGGGTACCCTGGGCGCCAAAGGCGAGCGCGGATGCGGGCTTCGAGATCCCCCGGGGCGGCTGCTGCGCCGGCGCTGGATGCCAGGCCTTCCCCGATCGCACACTGCCCGACCGCGACCGCGATAGAAACTGCCGCCTCCGCCATCTGCTCGATCGGCGGAAGAAGCGGGGCGTCGGTCGCATGGATGGCCGGCGACCAATCGCCGAGGGCGCGAGCGGCAGCCTGCATCATGCGGTCGGTGACCCGTCGTGCGCCGGTCGCGGCCACACCCTGCCCCACCCCTGGAAAGATGTAGAAGTTGTTGACCTGGGCGATAGGGATGGTTCCCTGCTCGCGCGCCACAGGAGCGAAGGGCGCGCCGGTGGCGACCAGGGCGCGGCCGCCGGACCACTCGAGGATCTCGGACGGGGTGCCTTCCGCGCAGCTTGTGGGGTTTGACAGCGGCAGCAGGATAGGGCGCGGATGGTGCCGGGCCATGGTCTCCACGATCTCGCGCGAGAACAGGCCGGGACGGGTCGAGACGCCGATCAGGATGGTGGGTGCGGCGTGCTGTACGACCTCTTCGAGGCTCCAGTTGGGACGGCTGTTCGCCGGTAGCGACCAGGGCGCGAGTGCTTCGGGCGGCTGCGCAAAACGCTGCTGGGCGGGGCTGAGGGCGGGATCGCCTGCCAGTAGGAGGCCCTCCACATCGTGGAGAAAGAAATGCCGCTTCCCTTCCTTCTCCGGCAAGCCCTCGTCAGCCATGGCTCCAAGCAGGGCAGCAGCGATGCCGGTGCCGGCGCCGCCCGCGCCGGCGATCACGATGGTCTGGTCGCGCAAGCGCTGCCTGCTGGCGCGCAGTGCCGCGTAGACCGCGCCGAGCACGACCGCAGCCGTTCCCTGGATGTCGTCGTTGAAGGAGCAGAGCTCGTCGCGATAGCGGTCCAGCAGGACGCGGGCATGGCGGCGGGCGAAGTCCTCCCATTGCAGCAGGACGTGCGGCAGGGTCTGTTTGACGGCCGCGATGAACTCGTCCACAAAGGCGAAGTACTCGTCCTTGCCGATGCGCGCGTGGCGCCAGCCGACGTAGAACGGGTCACTGTGCAGGTCGGGATTGTCGGTGCCGACATCGAGCACGATCGGCAGGGTGCGCGAAGGGTGGATGCCGCCAAGCAGCGAATAGATCGCGAGCTTGCCGATGGGGATACCCATGCCGCCGACACCCTGGTCGCCGATGCCGAGCACCCGTTCGCCATCGGTGACGACGATGACATCGACCTCGCGAAAGGGGCGGCTTTCGAGCATCTGGCGCATACGGTGGCGCTGCGGATACGAGAGAAACAGGCCGCGCGGCTTGGTGTAGAGGCGCGAAAACTGAGCGCAGCCGAGTGCCACGGTCGGCGTGTACAGGATGGGCATCATCTCGGCCGTGTGCGCTTCAACGAGCGAGTAGTAGAGCACCTCGTTGCGGTCCTGCAGCTGGCGCAGGAAGTTGTGTTTGGCGAGATCGCCGGGCTGCTCTCCGTAGGCGTGATAAAGGCGGGCGACCTGCTGCTCGCGCGTGACGATGTGGGGCGGCAGCAGGCCATTGAGAGCGAAAACGTCGCGCTGCTCCTGGGTAAAAGCCGTGCCGCGGTTGAGAAGCGGCGCGTTCAGCACGTCCATGCCGCGCAGGGTGGTGGCAACGCCGGTCACGGCACCGTGGGCGTCGGTGAGCCAGCGGATGTTGGGGTTCACGCGCGGGCTCCCTTCGTTGCGGAGCTCAATAGGCCGAATCCAAAATCGAGCTCAGGCCCAGACCTCCTCGGTGCCATCAAGGGCGCGATCGAGGTAGGTGGCGGCGCTGATGAGCGCGAGGTGGGTGAGTGCCTGGGGGGTGTTGCCCAGGTGCTCGCCCTTGGAGCCAAGCTGCTCTGAGTACAAGCCGAGGTGGTTGGCATAGCCCAGCATTTTATCGAAAAGCAGCCGTGCCTTGTCGAGCTCGCCCGAGCGCGCGAGGCACTCGATGAGCCAAAAGGAGCAGGCGGTGAAGCTGCCTTCGGTGCCCTGGACGCCGTCGAGGCCGGGCAGGTAGCGAAAGACCAGGCTGTCTTCGCTGAGCTGTTCCTCGATGCGCTTCAGCGTGGACAGCCAGCGCGGGTCGGACGGGCTGATGTAGCGCAGCATGGGCATGAGCAGCAGGGCGGCGTCGAGCGTTTTTTCACCCTGCACCTGCACGTAGGATTGCAGTTCCTCATCCCAGAAGTTGTTGTAGATGTCGTCATCAATGGCCCGGCGCGTTTCGAGCCACTCCTGTAGAGGTCCGTCGAGCGATCGTTTTTCGGAGAGCCGAATGGCGCGGTCAAAGGCGACCCAGGACATGAGCCGCGAGTGCAGCAGGTGCTTGCGGCCGCCCCGCACCTCCCAGATGCCTTCGTCGGGACGCTGCCAGTTCGCACGCAGCCAGTCCATGAGCCGGATGACGCGGCGCCAGCCTTCTTTCGGCATGCCATCGGAGTATTTATTTGACAGGTAGACGGCGTCCATGATCTCGCCATAGATATCGAGTTGCAGCTGCGCGTTGGCGCTATTGCCGATGCGTACGGGTCGCGAACCGAGGTATCCGGCCAGGTGGTCGAGCTCCGTTTCCTCGAGATCGAAACCGTGGTCGACGCGGTACAGCACTCGCAGCGGGCCGTTTTCAGGCGTCTCCGTACCAAGGTTGTCGGTCAGCCTGCGCAGCCAAAGCGTGTAAGCGCGCACTTCGCTCGAAAAACCGAGCCGCACCAAGGCGTAAAGGGTAAAGGACGAGTCGCGCAGCCAGGTATAGCGGTAATCCCAGTTGCGCACCCCGCCGGGCTGTTCGGGCAGGCCAAACGTGACGGCAGCTACCGTGGCGCCGTGTTCGTGGGAGAACAGGAGCTTGAGTACAAGGGCGGACCGGTTGACCATTTCGCGCCAGCGTCCCTTGTAGGTGGATTGCTTGATCCAGGTGCGCCAGTACTTCGTGGTGAGCTCGAAGCAGCGTTGCATCGCTTCCGGTTCCAGCAATTGCGCGGGGCTGGTCTCTTCAGGCTTGATGGCTCCAAACGCGAAACAGACAGAGCTGCCGGCAGACAAGGTGAAATCGGCGGTGGCATCGAGACCATCGATGATGAGTGGAACCGTGGCGTGGAGAGACATGGATTCGCCGGAACCGGATTCAGGGTGAAAGCAGACGGCCTTTTCTTCCTGGCACACCTGGTGCGTGGCCCGGGCGTAGTTGAAACGCGGGGCGCAGCGCACCCGGAAGCGCACGGAACCCTTGATGACTCGGATCATGCGGAGGATCTGGTGCGCATAGGCAGGTTCCTGCTGCCCGGGCATGCCAGACGGCCTTTCGACCGGCATAAAGTCGGTCAGTTCAGCGACACCGTTTTCTGAAAGGTAGCGCGTCACAAGGATGTTGGTGTCGGGCAGGTAGAGCTGCTTGCAGCGGAGATCGTCCATCACCGGCACGACCTCGAAGAAGCCGCCCTTTTCGGGGTCAAGCAAGGCGGCAAAGACGGTGGGCGAGTCAAAGCGCGGGTAGCAGAAAAAGTCGATGGTGCCGTGTGTGGAGACCAGGGCCGCGGAGCGCATGTTGCCAATGACGCCATGGTCCTCGATGGGTTGCTGCGGGCTGATGGTGGGTGGCAAGGTCTTGGGAGCTCCTTCGGTCATTCGGAGACACTTTCGGGAATTCGGAGACGTTCCGGGCTCAGCCGAACAGGCGCATCAAGCCACTGGGTGGAAGGTCGTCGACCAGGAACCGATCGCGTCCGCCGGTCACGGCTTCCGCGGCCAGAAAGCCGGATCGAGCCGCGCTTTCCATGGTGGCGGGCCAGCCGGTGTCGGTCCAGTCACCGGCAAGAAAAAGGCCGGGCCAGCCAGTGCGCGCGCCGGGGCGGTGGCTGTCGAGCCCCGGCGTGACGCAAAAGGTCGCGCGGACCTCCTTGGTCACGATGCCCTTGAGCAGTTTTGCCTCGTGAACGGCTGGAAAAAACAAGGCGAGTTCGCGAAGAGCAAGGTCCAGGATCTCCGGCTGCGACATGGAAACGAGCCGGCGCGCGACGCTGACCACGAGCTCAAGATGACTGCCCTGCCCCTTCGAGCGGCCAGGCTGCAGTACCTCGCGCTGGTACATCCACTGGATGGTTGTGTCGAGCAGAACGGCATGAGGCAGGTCGGTGATTTCGCGGTCGAACCAGAGATGGATGCCGACCAGCGGCGCGTGTTCGAAGTGGCCGAGCGAGCGGCCAAGCGCGTCGCGAGCCGGGCCAGAAGGCAGCATGGGCAACGCCTGCCGGGTCGCCTCCCAAGGCAACGCCACCACGACCTTGCTGAAGGTTTCGACATTGGGGATGCTCTCGCTGCGGGTGTGCACCTGCCAACCATCCGCGGTGGGCTCAAGCGCTTCCAGCGTGGTGCGCAGCCGCACGGTGCCTCCATGCGACTGAACATGACGCGCTGCGCCTGCGTATAGCTCGGAAAGAGGCAGCAGCGGTACGCCGATGCGTCCGGCCTCGGCGGAGCTGAGAAAAGAGTCGCGAATCACTTTACCCGCGTAGTGAAGCGAGATGCGGTCGAGGTCGTCATTGAGCGCGGACTGGAGAATGGGCTCCCAAAACCGCTTGAGCGCGCCGGGAGTCTGCCCGTTGCGCCGAGCCCAGCTAAGAAAACTTTCGCTGCCTGGGGTGTCGGACGGGTAGCCCGCAAAGAAGTGGCGCAGGCCCATGGCGATGCTGTGTTTGTCTGCCGGCGAAAAGCAGCGCGCCCCCAGGAATGATGCGGCCGCGTGCACGGGAGCCGGGCCACGACTTGGCTTGACAACACTGCGGCGGCCGCCTGGCTCGATATAGGTGATGCTGTCGGTCCAGGCGATTGCGCCGGTGCGGCCGACGCGCGCGAAGAGGCTGCGGAGATTGGTGCAACAGCCCAGCAGGATGTGCTGGCAGTTATCGATGACCTCGCCGGAGCCGGGATGGAGATAGGACGAAGCGCGGCCCCCGACATAAGGACGTCGCTCTATCAGCGTGACGCGGTAGCCGGCATCGGCCAGCGCGCAAGCCGCGGAAAGGCCTGCAACGCCCGCGCCGATGATGGCGACGGATTCGCCGTGAGCAACGCTCACCTGGCGTGGCAAGGAGGACCGTCGGGCGGTGCGCGCGGGAAGGCGGGCCAGCACGGTGCGACCCATGCCTAAAAGCAGCAGCGCGACCTTTTCGCGTGTGGGCACATGGGTGCGGCGCGAAAAGACGTCGTAACCGGCGCTGTGGATGCGCCCGAGCAGGCGATGGTAGATGGTCATCAGCACCCACAACGCGGGGCGACTGTCGGGGGAAACAAGCGGCAGCAGCTTGTGGCCGGAACGATAAAAGCCTTCAGCGCGCGCGGCCTGCTGCTCAAGCAGCGCGCGGAGCCCTGGGGTGGGCGGAGCGCCGGAACACGCGGCGGCGACCAGTGTTTCAGGCGTAAAGCCATGCCCTGCGAGGTCGTCCACCGGCAGGTACACGCGGCCGCGCGCTGCATCCTCACGCACGTCACGCAGAATGTTGGTGAGCTGAAAGGCGAGCCCCAACTCTTCGGCGAGCTTTTCAGCCTCGATCGAGCTGTAACCGAAGATGCGGATGCAGACCAGGCCGACGACCGAGGCGACCAGGTAGCAGTAGCGGGAGAGGGCGTTAAAGTCGGGAAAGGTTTCAAGGGCCGCGGTGTGCGCGGGCGAGAGCATGGTTACATCGGGCTCGAGCTTGGAGTCAGACTCAGGCTCAGAGTTGGGCTCCGGCAGGTCCATCGCCGTGCCTTCCACCAGTTGGTCGAGCAGGGCGAGCGGGATGCGAAAGCGCAGGCGCGCGTCATTCAGCGCGATAAATACCGGGTCTATGGTCTGGCCGGTTGCAGCGGCGTGGCGCCAGGCGGCGACCCAGGCATCTAGCTGGGCGCGGCGCTGAGCTTTGCCCTGCGACTCGTCATCGGAAAAATCGTCGGCCCGACGCATAAACGCGTACACGGCGCAGATCGCGTCGCGCTTGCGAGCGGGCAGCGCGAGAAAGGCAAAGTAGAAGTTTTTGGCTTCGCGGCGTGCGATGCCACGGCAGGTACGGTAAGCCTGTTTTACGGTCACGCGCGCCGGCCTAAACCACGGGGCGCGCGCGGAAGCAATTTGCCGGCCAGTGTACCGGTGACCGCGTGGACCAGCAGCGCGGCTTTGCGCGGCTTCGAAATGCTGGGCCGTGCAGCCAACACGTCGTACTGTTGCCGGGCAATAGCCCGGAGGATTTCGAGGCCGCCGCGCGAAAACAGGTCGAGGTCAACCGCGAGTTCGCGATCAACCATGGGGATGAGCGGCAGCCCGCTTGCGAACATCACCCGGGTGTAGCCGACCTCGTAGCGCAGCAATTCTCGCACGGCGTCGTTGGCCCTGCCTGCAGCGATGCCGTCGGCCAGCATGGCGTCTGTGACCTTGAAACGTGCCATGTCGGCCTGCGGCAGGTAAATGCGGCCCCTGGCGTGATCGACGCGAACATCCTGCCAGAAGTTCGCCAACTGCAGCGCGGTGCAGGTGTGATCGGAAAGGCGGAAACGCTCTTCGTCACTGTAGCCGGCCATCCAGAGCACCAGTCGGCCGACCGGGTTAGCGGAGTAGCGGCAGTACGCCAGCACGTCCTCAATGGTGGCAAAGCGTGTGATGGATTGGTCCTGCCGAAAAGCGGTGAGCAGGTCGGCAAAGGGCTGCACGGGAATGCGGCAGCTTTCAATCACTGGTTGCAGCGCGACAAACACGGGGTGGGTGGCCACGCCACTGTAGCAAAGGCGGAGCTGCTCTTCCCACCAGTCAAGCAGGGCAAGCGATTGTTCCGGGTTGCCGACCTCGTCGCCCAGGTCATCGGCGACGCGGCAGTAGGCATAGACCGCATGGAAGTGCGTGCGCAGCCGTTGGGGCAGAAACCAGCTGGCGACATGGAAGTTTTCGTAGTGGGTCTCAGCCAAGCGACGGCACCAGAGCTGCGCTTCGGCAAGGATAGGTGCTTGTACCGGCGGAAGGTAGGCTGCAGGCAATGCCGCCCAGCCCTGCCGGAGGGCTTGATCGCGTTCGGGCTGAAGGGAAACTGAAGCCATAGCTTACGGAAGGATAACTGTCTTAATGCCGGTGCTGCTGTCGGGAGCGCGATTGGTGTTGGTCTGGTTGAGATTGCCGGCCATCGCGCGGTAGACGGCGACGACTTCGGCAAGCGGCGCGCGGCCGGTGAGAAAGCTTTCCGCCCGGAAGGTGCCGCCGGCAAGCAGGGCGAAGGCGCGACGCACGGAATGCGGTGTGTGATGGAAGCTGGCGCGGAGGGTGAGGCCGCTGTAGTGGAGTTGGTTGGTATCGAGCGCGACCCGTGTGCCGGCCGGCGGACCGCCAAAAAAGTTGATTGTGCCACCCTTGCGCGCCATGTCGACGGCCCAGTTCCAGGTGGTGGGGCTGGCGACGGCTTCTATCGCGATGTCGACACCGCGGCTGTTTTCCGTGAGCGCGCGTACGGCTTCGACCGGGCTGTCGCCATCGGGACTGATCAGCACGGTGTCTGCCGCGCCGAACTGCCGGGCACGTCGCGCCTGCTCTTGATGCTTGACCACGGCGATGACATGGAGCCCTGCAAGGGCGGCGGTGTGGATGAACAAGAGGCCAATGGGACCTGCGCCGATCACCGCAAGCGTGTCGCCGGCGCGGGCGCCTGTTTCTTCGAGGCCGAGCACGACACAAGCCAGCGGCTCGGCCAGGGCTGCGTGCTCAAACGGCATGCCGGCGGGCAGGCGCAGGGTATTTTTCGCGGCGATACGCGCGGGCACGTGCAGAAGTTCGGCAAAAGCGCCATTGTTGAACAGGAGGTCGTCGCACAGGTTCCACTGCGCGCTGCGACAGAAAAAGCAGCGGCCGCAGGGAGCGGAATTAAGCGCGACGACCCGGTCACCAGGTTTGAACCCAGAGCCTTCTCCGGCCTGCTCCACAGTGCCGGCGATCTCGTGGCCGAAGGGTACGGGCGGCTGCAGCATGCGCGCATGATAGCCGCGGCGAAACACTTTCAGGTCGGTGCCACAGGTGAGCGCGGCGCCCACGCGCACCACCAGTTCGCCAGCCTGAGCACGGGGGCGCGGCAAACTTTCAAGTCGCAGGTCTTCCTTGCCGTAGAGCACGGCGGCCTGCATCGTGCCTGCGGACGCCATTAGAGCGGCTCCATGCCGCTAGTGAAAAAGATTTTCATGGAGTGTGCCGCGGGACTGGATGCAACGTTGATGGCCTCAACCGCGTCTGCGAGCGCAAAGCGGTGCGAGATCAATGGTGTGAGATCAAAGCCGTTTCGGTAGCCCTCAAAGACTAGCTGCGCGCCCTCGTCCTGGATGTCGACGGAAGCGCTGTAGGAGCCGAGCAGTGATTTTTCGTCCATGCAGATGGCGGCCGGATCGATAGCGGCTTCCCCATGCTGGGTTTGCGCAAAGAGCAGCACGCGGCCGCCGGGGCGCGCGGCGTTCATCGCGACCTGAATCAATGGATCGCCCGCGACGGCGAGCAGCACGGCATCGGCACCTCGGCCATTGGTTATGGCATGGGTGCGGGCGGCAACATCCTCCGTGCGGGCATTGATGGGGTGGCACAGCCCGTAACGGGCAGCGACTGCGTGGCGCTCGGGGTACAGGTCGGAGGTGAGAACGGTCGCGCCGGAGCGAGCGGCGAGCGCGGCCAGGATGATACCGATAGGGCCCTGGCCGATGACGAGCACGGTGTCGTCCGGCTCGAGCGCGAGATTCTTGATGGCCTTGAGACAGGTGTTGACGGGCTCGATAAAGGCAGCCTGCTCAAACGGGATACCCTGGGGGATCTTGACGAGTCCCCGGGCGACGATCCAGTCCATGACGCGCACGTAGCCGGCGAAGCCGCCGCCGGAGGGCTCAAAACCGGCCGTAACACCCACGCTCTTGTAGACCGGGCATTGCGCGAAGGTCTTTTTGCGGCAGTAGTAGCAGCGACCGCACGGGATATGGTGGAACACCATGGCGCGATCACCGGGCGTAAAGCCCTCCACCCCTTCGCCGACCGCAACGATGGTGCCGGCGGTTTCGTGCCCAAAAACACGCGGAGCAGAGTGCGATCCGGTGTGGATCTTTTTAAGATCGGTGCCGCAGATACCACACGCCTCGACTCGCAGCAGCACTTCGCCTGCCCCGATTGACGGCACTGGTACTTCTTCAACGCGCACATCGTTTACGCCCCGGTAAACGGCAGCCTGCATAGTCGCGGGGATGGAGAGTTCCTGCCCGGGAGCGCTCGTGATCGTCGCTGAAGCCATTGATCTTTAGGATAACAAGCCGGGC
>CAXTYP010000035.1:0-14000 GCA_964248435.1 uncultured Acidobacteriaceae bacterium
ACTTCGCACGGGCCGACGCGGCCGACGCGTTTCTGCCCAAGGGCGCGGCGACGCCGAGCGAGATCATGGAACGCATCCGGACGCTGCTGGTGCGCAAACGCGGACCCAAGCGCGCCGCCGCCGGCCATGGCAACCTGCCGGCGTTCAACAGCGGCATGGACGCCCACGCCTGAGCCGGCCGGCGAAGGTGGCCTAGAATCAGGGCTATGGACGCCAAGGCAGCACCCATGATTGAGGCCGAGCATCTCGGCAAAACCTATCGCGCCGGCAAGCTGGAGGTGCCCGCGCTGATCGATGTTTCCTTTTCCGCGGCCGCAGGCGAGTTTGTTGCGATCGTAGGCCCTTCAGGCAGTGGCAAGTCGACGCTCTTCTATATATTGGGTGGGCTGACGCGGGTAAGCTCCGGCCATGTGCGCATCGCCGGGGTCGATTTCGCGGCGTTGGGCGATGGGGAACTGACCCGGATGCGCAAGTCCAAGATCGGGTTTGTGTTTCAAAAGTTCAACCTGCTGCCGACCCTGACAGCCATGGGCAACATCGAGATCGCGCACGACATCGCCGCGGCCGGTGAGCCGCTTGACCGCAGCCGGCTGGGGGAGCTGGCTGAAATGCTGGGCATCGCCGGCCGGTTGGGGCATCGACCTTCGGAATTATCGGGTGGCGAGCAGCAGCGAGTGGCAATCCTGCGCGCCCTGGTCACGAAGCCGGCAATCATCCTGGCGGACGAGCCGACCGGCAACCTGGATACCAAGAACTCGGACGCGGTGCTGGAACTGCTTCGACACTCGAATAAGACGTTTGGGCAAACCGTGCTGATGATCACCCACAACCCGGAAGCCGCCGCCTATGCGGATCGCACCCTGCGCATGCGGGACGGGGCCATGCTGCCGCCGGAGTAAAGCGCCGGGCTATCGCCCGTCGCTCCCGGGATTGCGAGTGGGCCGGAAAGCTGCTTCCTGCGGCGCGCAAACGGGCGGGGTCTCACTCGCACTGTTTGACCGGCCGGTCGCGCATTGGTAGACTTCAACCTGTACCAAGCGGGAGTAGCTCAGTGGTAGAGCATCGCCTTGCCAAGGCGAGGGTCGCGGGTTCAAGTCCCGTCTCCCGCTCCAGATCGCTGCTTCGCCTCCCGGGCGGGCAGGTATGGTTTCACTCCAGCTAGCCGTGGCGCGGTACCCAAGTGGTAAGGGAGAGGTCTGCAAAACCTTTATGCGCCGGTTCGATCCCGGCCCGCGCCTCCAATTCCGATGTTTCCGGCCGATGTTCCTGGCTGATCTTTTTGGCTCACCCAGCATCCACAATCCTGTTCTCCAGGTGCACCGGTGTGCGGAGTCAGGGTGTAGCGTCGCAGAGGGTTGAGACCCTGGTCTCCCCAGCAGCGCATAGGTCCGGCTCCTAGCCTGCCTTACGGCAGACAGTCTTTGGCAGGCGGCAATGTCGGGATCCGGCCCAGCTGCGCTTCCCGTATGGTCGCTGCACGTGCGTGAACAGTTCGGGCCGGTAGTCCGTTTACCGCGTCTGCTTGTGCACACCGTAAGCGAGTCAGGCGTTCGTGGAGAATGAATCAAAAACATCGGCGTCCGGCTAAGTAGCGAAGATTGCAGGAAATGCAAATGTTATTTGCCGATACGATCCACCATTTTCACCCATAGAAGGCGCATGATGAACTCATCCGTTCAGCGGCACTTACCTTCTCTCGAAGGCGTGCTTATGCCGCTTCGAGAAGAATATACCGGTCTTGCCCGCGAGAGCCAAGTCCCGGGGAAGCCTTTGAGGAGAATTACACTTCATGCCAACCACGACAACGATTCTTGCGCCGCCCTTCCACGTGCAATCCACGGCGGCCCAACTCCGGTCCGGCTTCCCTTACTTTGCCTATCATGAGTCCGTTTCAGCCTTATGGAGCGATAAGTGGCGGATGCCGTGCTCGCACGGCATTTATCCATTTACCGACGGAAACGTAGCCGATTTCGACCCGATCTTTGAGGAGCTGGTGAAACTGTCCGGCAACGATCCAGCTTTTCTCTATCGCCCGGATGAGTATGCAAAGCCCTTTCTGGCCGCGGGCGATCGACTGCTCGCCCTGGCAGGGCAGGCCGAAAAGGAAGGGGACACCGCAAAAGCGCTGGACCTGTACCTGCGGGCGGCGGCGGTCTACCGTATCGGCCGGTTCCCGATCAATCGCTCCCCGGTCAGCCAGGAAGCTTGGCAGCGAGGTAAGGTGGCGTACTGCAAAGCGGGGCAGTATCTCGATCCACCGAGCGTCCCCGTAAATATATCTTTCGAGCATGCAAAGGTGGCAGCCGGCGATGTCAACGTGCCGATTCAAACCTATCTGCGTACGCCTAAAGGAACCAGCCCAAAAAATGGCTGGCCTGTGGTTCTTTTTATCTGCGGCCTGGATGCTTATAAGACCGACCACACACCGCGTACCCAGGAACATGTCGATCACGGGTATGCGACTCTCAGCTTTGAAATACCCGGGACCGGCGATTGTCCCGCGGCGCCGAATGACCCGGACTCGCCGGACCGGCTGATGAGCAGTGTTCTGGATTGGGTGGCCACCAATGCTGCCGAATACGGTTTTGATACAACAAAGATCATCGCCCGCGGCATCAGCACTGGTGGGTACTACGCGATGCGGATCGCCCATACCCATGCGAACCGTTTGTTTGCCGTGGTGGCCCAGGGCGGCGGCTGCCACTACATGTTCGACGCCGAGTGGATCGGGGCCCAGAACCAGATGGAGTACCCATTCGCCTTGTCGGACGCACTTGCGTATAAGTTCGGCTATCGCGGGGCCGACCCCGTGGCAGCATACACGGCCCAAGCTCGCAAGTTCAGCCTTCTTGAGTCCGGCGTGCTGGACCGTCCGAGCTGCAAGATGCTGGTTGTGGATGGAACGGAAGACTCTATCTTTCCAATTGAAGACAACCTGATCGTTGCGATGAGGGGGAAAAACAAGGACCTGCTGATGCGTGCCAACCGGGGCCACATGGGAAATCCGGGCGCTGAGGACATCCTGTACCAATGGATCGACGACGCGGTCGCGGGAAAGCCTTGAATGCCGAAGCGAGGGCAGCCAAACCGGAGCCGTCCGGGCTGCCCTCGCTTTCACCTATTCGGGGCCCGTTCATCTCCTTCACTGGCCTGGGCCTGGCTTGCTTTGTGATTCAGGGACCGCGCTCATGTGGTCGTGGAACAACACCGCATTGAGCACAAGGGCGTACGAACCAATGGTTTCTCCTCGATAGATCGGGTTATTCGCAAACAGGAGCACGTGGCCATCTCCGAGTCGCGCATCCACCACGGCGGCATGGGCGGCGATCGGTTCCGGGTTGTCCAGCAGGCCCGAAAGCAACAGTTGCTTGGCGTCGGCGAAGCGCAGCAGGACCTGCGGCCGCTGCGCCGCTGGAATGACGAAGGGATTGTTGCGGGCCTGTTCCTCATTGAGCGGGGTCGCCTGCCAGGGTTTGGGGTTTGGTAGCGGCGGCAACGGCTGGGGCGTGCGATCTTCGGGCTGGTCCTGCTCTTCGGGGCCGCCGCGGCCAGTCACCCGGTGCGTGCTCTTTTCGGTCGCGAAGCGCCCACCGCCGGCGGTGACGTTGCTGACGTTAAAGGCCAGGCCCGACTCGCTGTAGACCGGCAACATGCCGGCGTAGCCATCGAGCACGGGCGAGTGCGTGGTCACCGGCAGCGCTGCCAGGATGGAGCCGGTCAGCCGGACGTTGCCGGCTGGTGCGACGGAAACGCCGGGAGCCAAACCGGCATCGATGGCAAACTCGGCCGAGTCTTCCGCCGTGATCAGCAGGCCGCCGGCCCGAACAAAGGCGCGCAGGTGTTCGACGCCGGCATCGCCGAGCCCCGGTCGCATGTCGGCGGTTTCGTCGATACGGCCCAGGTTGGGCGTGAGCGCGGTTGTTTGCCAGGGCAGCGGGTTGCCATACATGGGCATGCCGTCGATGATTTGCCGCGCGGGCGTGTGCCCCGTGACCGGCGCGAACAGGATCACGTCGTACTTCGAGCGGAGATCAGTTTCCGCAGCAACGGTCTGCGTATTGATGTAGGTGTAGGGAACGCCGAGCGAGTCGAGGGCCTCGCGCCACCAGCCTTCCGTCTGCGTTGCAAGCCAGGTGTGCATCATCGCGATGCGCGGCAGGTGATCAAGCGCGTGCATGCGCACGTTCGGCATCGCGGGCAGCGACGTTGCTTGGAGGTCGAGCCTGGCAAGCGCTGCCGCGAGCTTCGCGTTGTCGGTGTTACGGATCACGAGCGATCCCGCGGAAAGCGTGTTGGTTCCGGTCGTGAAAGGTTCATCGAGCAGACTGATCTGCGCGCCCGGGATTGCATACGCCAGCGAAAGCAGGCCAATCTGGCCGGTGTTGTTGATCGCCAGTAAATCGCCGCCGGGTGGCGTGCCGGTTTCGGTCAGCGACACCACGGGCGACACGATGGGCGACACAACGGGCGACATCCTGGCCCCGAGCACCGAAGGGTCGACGACGCGCGTGACCCTGGCATTGAACAGGAGGCTGAACGACCATGCCGTGTCATCGTAGGGATGTTTTTGCGGGTCTTCGGGCGACCAGTACTGGCGGTCAAGCAGCGCGTCGGCCACGCGGGAAAAAGGCTGGTCCATGCGAATGACCCACGAGCCGGCCGGAAAGGTTTCGCGAACCGCGGGCGCCGCTGTAGGAGCGGGTGCCTCGTTGCCGGCAGGGACCGCTTCGCTGCCCTCGGCGGCATGATCGCTCGCCGTCACGGATACAGTGACGGGTTCCAACAGTTGCGAAATTTCTACGTGCTGCTTCTGCAATATCCGCAGCAGGGCCAGCTGCCGGTTGCGGTAGGCGGGGTCGGCCGCGAGCAGGTACGCGGCAGGGCCGGCGCTGGCAGGCTTTGAAATCGAGCGCTGCGCCTTGACATAGGTGTCGTCGAGAAAGTGTTCACGGTTCTGCGCGAAGTAACTTAGGGTGGTCAGCAGCGCGGATTGTTCGTAGTTGTTGTTGTCGCGCTGCGACCACAAAACACTGGCGAGCGGCGGGTTCTGGCGGTACCACGTGCGGCTGTACTCTTCCGGCGTCAGAATGCGTTGCAGCGTGTCGGCACCGGCGTTGCCGAAGGTTTCATACAGGCGGCTGATGCCGTTATGCATGCCGGCCAGAAACATGAGGTAGCCGGGCGACCAGGTGTCGAAGTCGCCGTGTGTAAACACGCCCGGCATGCCAAGCGACTGCATCTGGCCCACATTGTTCCAGCCCAACGCGGCCCATTCGTCGGCCAACATGGGGTCAATCCACGCGTTGTAAGGTCCATCGCCCACCGTGTTGTCGTACAAGAACGGCACGGACTCATGGAGGTCGTGCAGCACGGTCGCATGGAACTTCAGAAATGTGTCGAGCACATGCTGCGTAAGATCGAGCGTCATTGCCATGGCGTCGCGGTTGTTGTCATGCGCGACGTAATGACCCCAATAGATGAGCCGCGGATAGTTTTCGCCGGGATGCGCGAGGTGCCACTTATACAGGTCCACCATGCGGTCGCGGCCGTCCACCTCGACCACCGGCGTGATGAGCACGACCATGTGGGTGCGGATGTACTGGATATAAGGGGAGTCGTCGACCGCGAGGCGATACGCGAGTTCCATCAGCGCGGTCGGCGCGCCGGTCTCGGTCGAGTGGATGGTACCGGTGATGTAGTAAACGGGAAAGCTTTGCCTCGCGAGCGCGGCAGCTTGCTCCCCGGTCAGCGCCGGCCTGCCGTTCGCGGGGCGCGGATCACCCAGTTGCGCCAGCCGCGCATCGTTTGCTGCCATGCCGTTGAGCAGCGACGCATCGCCGATCGCGGCGGCAATCATCTCACGGCCTTCTTCGCTTTTACCGATAGAGAAAACCTTGACGCGCGGCGTATGGGCTTCAAGCAGGCGGAAGTACTTGTAAACGTCCTCCGCGTAAGGGAGCTTGCCGGGCGCGCCGGCGATGTCGCCCAGCACGGCGGCCGGGGTCGGTACGCCGGTTTTCGAGACGGGCAGGTAGTCGGTCAGGGGCGAGTTGAAGTAGGGTTCGGTTGTGTCTTTCCCGATGGCCGCGCTGTACTCGCGGTCGATCGGCTGGTGCGGGTCGCGCGCGTACTGTCCCAGCATGGAGGCGGGCACGGCCGGAGCCGGGGTTTGGGCGGAGGCGGCGAGGGTGGCCATGAGTAGCAGGGCAGATGCCAGCAGGTTTCGAGTCACATAGGCTCCGGTACATTTTGTTGGGGCCGCCGAAGAATGGTTCTGAACTCCGGCAGCCCTGGACCTTTGAAAGAACTTTGCTTGCATGTTTTCTGGGTTCACAAACTCGCCCCGATCAAACAAGTCGAGTCTTCGGCCTGGAACCAGTTGGAAAGCTACTTTTCCAACTCGCGATTCTCGTCAGCCAGGTCGGGCTTGCGGTTCAAGTCACTTCCACCAAGCCTCATTTCGCAGCGGCTTCAAGCCCCAGGTATTTGTCGTACCAGCCAAACCAGCGCACGTAGCGGTCACGAATAAAGGAGGGCCGCGTAAACCCGTGGAACTGCCCCGGGTAAACGATCAGCTCCGCCGGTGTGCCGACACTCTTCAACGCCTGGTACATCTGTTCGCCGCCTTCCACCGGCACGTTGAAGTCGCGATCGCCGCCCATAAACAGCGTCGGCGTCTTGATGCGGTCGGCATGGAAAAGCGGGTAGGAGAGTTTGAGATACAGCTCGGGATTCTTCCACGGCGGTCCGATCTCATTGTCATATTGCAGGATGTACTCGTCGATCCCGTACAGGCCCAGCAGGCTGCCCATGCCCGCGCCACTCGACGCAGCCCGGAAGCGCGTGGTGCTGGCAATGGTGTAATCCGTCAGGATGCCGCCGTAGCTCCAGCCGCCGATGGCGAGCTTCGCCGGGTCGACCCGTCCAGTCGTGATGGCACCATCTACGGCTGCCAGCAGGTCGATCACTTCCTTGTGGCCCCAGTCGGCGGAAATGGTATGCGAATACTCAAACCCGCGACCGTTGGACCCTCGATAGTTCACCTGCAGCACCGCGTATCCGTGCGCGGCAAACAGCTGGCGCGATAAATCAAAGGCGTGCTCATCCTGCGCCGTGGGGCCGCCATGGATGAACAGCAGCATCGGTGCCTTTGCCCCGGACTTGCCGTTTGGCGGAAGCGTGAGCAGGCTATGCACCTCACTGCCATCGTTCGTTTGAGCCGACAAATCCTCGGAAGGGACCAGCGTTACGGTTGCGAGCAGTGCGTCGTTGTGATGCGTTAACTGGCGCAGGGTCCCGCCGCTCTCAAGCGCATACAGCTCCGGCAGCGTGGTGTCGGTCGACCATTGCAGCGCGGTATGGTTGGCCGCGGTGACGGCTCCCGTGACCGCACCCTTGCCGGTGGTCATGTGCTCCGGTGCGGCGCCCGCGAGTGGAAAGCTGGCCAGGTACTGGTCGCGATCATCTGTCACTGTCGCCAGCAGCGCGGAGCCATCGGCGGTCCACAGCGGCGCGCCCACAGGCCGGTCGAGTGAACCGGCGAGCAGTTGCGGCGGGCCGTCCGCGGTCGCGATCACGGCGAGTTGTGCCTGGTTATAGATGGAGTAGCCGGGCAAACGCGCCTGCCGGTAAGCGATGCGGGTCGAGTCGGGACTCCAGGCGAGCGGTGGTTCGTCCGGCCCGGCAAACGTGGTCAGCTTGCGCGGGGCACTGTTTGCTGCGGCATTCACGACAAAAATGTCCGGGTTGTCGGTGCGATCCGGGTCCGGCGCGTTCTGCCGGCTCACATACGCTATGTACTTCCCGTCGGGCGACCATTCCGCCGCGTGCTCTTCGTGGGCATTGTCGCTCGTCAGCTTGGTCAGCTTGCTTGTGGCGATGTCGAACAAAAACAGGTGATCGCGCTTGTCTGTCAGGTAGCCTTCCACATCCTGCTTGAAGTGGTAGCGATCCAGCACGATGGGTTTGGGCGGCACCGGCTTGCCGTCTTTCTTCTCGTTGTCCGGCTCATCTTTTTCGCGCAGGGTCAGCAGCAGCTGCCGGCTGTCAGGCGACCAGCGGTAATCGCCCAGGTCCTGCTTCACATCGGTCAATTGCCGGGCTTCGCCGCCGCGCCGATCCAGCAACCAAACCTGCGCGCCCTTTGCTTTGCCGGGCCGGCTCGAGATAAAAGCCAGGAAGTGTCCGTCGGGGCTCCAACGCGGCGAGCCGGCACCTTCGGTGTCATAGGTCAACTGCACGTCCGCGGAACCATCCCAGTTCACCATCCATAACTGGCTCACTGATTTGTCGGCTTCCACGTCGGTGTGGCGCACCGTGTAAGCCATCCAGTCGCCGCCGGGCGCCATCTCCGGGCGGCTCGGCTGCAACAACTTATCCGCATCATCCAACGAGAAAGCATGGTGCGCCGGCGCCTGCGCGGGTAACAAGGAAGCCGGCACCAGGGCGGCGAGCAGCAAAAGCGAGGGCAGATCAGGCGGGCGCGGCAACATATGCGGGAGTGTAGCACCCGGATTTCGGTACCTCGTCACATAAGGGGGCAGGTGGCAGTAACGGCGGAATGGTTACCATTAATCCTGCACCCCGGGGGCAACACTTCGCATCGATCTATCCTCCCAATGCACACGTCGCTCATTTTGGCACGATGAAAGAGGACTTCAGAATATGCATGGATTTATCTGGTGGATTATTGTTGGTTTAATTGCCGGTTGGCTGACGGGTAAGATCATGAGTGGCGGCGGTTACGGCGCGATCATGGACATCATCATCGGCATCATCGGCGCGCTGATCGGCGGCTTTATCATGTCGCACCTCGGCTTCGCGGGCTCAGGCGGCCTGATCTATTCGATCATTGTGGCTGTCTTCGGTGCTGTTATTCTTACGTTTCTTCTGCGTCTCATCACACGCGGTCGTGTCCAGCAACTGTAATCCATTCACCCCACCCCACTCGAGGCAACTGCTCCAAAATGTAAAAAGCCCCCGCGCATCGCGGGGGCTTTTTTTGCCTTGCCGCCGCAATTACCATCAAGAGCATGAGGCGATCTGCTGCTTTACTGCTGGTGTGCGGTTTTGTTGGGGGCGTGCCACTCGCGTATGGAGGAGGATCAGGAGCGCAGGCCGCGGCCGGGGCGCAGCTTTTTCAAAGCTCCGGCTGTGTTCACTGCCACGGTGAGACGCTGGGGGGCACGGAGAATGGGCCTTCTTTGCGCGCCGTCGGCAAACAGTTGAAGCCGGAAGCCATCGCCGGCCAGATCGCGCATGGAGGGCAGGCCATGCCGCCTTTTGGCGACATACTCACAAAAGATCAGGTGGCGGAACTGGTGGCGTATCTGAGAAAACAACGAGCCAAGATTTCTAAAACAAAAGCAGCCCATGTTGGCGAAGCCCCCGCGACGTAACGCGGGAAGCACGGCATGCATGCAAATCGTGGTCGAGCAATGGTATGCTCCATCGGGCCATTGCAATGGCCGATGAGGAACCTGTCCTGACGCGCGCAAACCCATCCCACCCTGTTGTAAGGCGCATGCTGCTGGTGCTGCTGCTTGCCTGCGCGCCAGCTCTGCAGGCACAGGCCCCAGTGGCCGCACCGGCCAACACTGGTGCGACTACAAAAAATGCCATGGCCGGAAGCGCCGATCCATGGTGGAAGCACGCACTTATTTATGAGATCTATCCGCGCTCTTTTCAGGATTCGAATGGCGATGGGATCGGCGACCTGAACGGGGTCACGCAACGCCTGCCGTACCTTCAGCAGTTGGGTGTGAATGCAGTGTGGCTCACCCCCATGTACCCTTCGCCGCAGGTTGATTTCGGTTACGACATCTCCAACTACACAGCCATTGATCCGCAGTACGGCACCATGGCTGACTTTGATCGTATGCTTGCCGCAGCCAGGCAGGACGGCATTCGCGTGTGCCTTGATTTTGTGGTGAATCACACCTCTGACAAGCATGCATGGTTTCTTGATTCGGCAAGCTCACGCACCAGTCCCAAGCGCGACTGGTATATCTGGCGCGATCCCAAGGGCTACACCGCTGACGGCAAACCCATTCCGCCGAATAACTGGCAGTCGTTGTTTGGGCACTCGGCGTGGCAGTGGGACCCGCACACCAGGCAGTTTTACTTTCACCAGTTCTATGCCCAGCAGCCGGACCTGAACTGGCGCAACCCGGCTGTTGAAAAGGCAATGTTTGATGTTGTGCGCTTTTGGCTTGATAAGGGTGTGGCCGGCTTTCGGCTGGATGCGGTGCCAACCATGTTTGAAAACCCCGCGCTGCCCGACGCCAGCCCGCGCCCCGGCACCAACAGCTACGGCGACCCGAACCAGGACACGAGCGAGTACAACAACCTGCCCGAGGTTCACGACGTGATGCGCCGCCTGCGTGCGCTGGTCGACACCTACCCAGGCGACCGAGTGCTGATCGGCGAAACCTACCTGGATAGCCCGGTCGACCTGAACCGCTGGTACGGCGGGGCAAAGCACGATGAACTGCAGTTGCCCATGGACACGCAGGTGGGCCTGCAAAAAACACTCGATGCGGGCACGCTTCGCAGGCGCATCACCGAGGCTGAAACGGAGCTCGACGGCAACCAGCCGTTGTTTGTTTTCGACAATCACGACCAGGCGCGCAGCTGGGATCGCTATGGCGATGGGGTGCACAACGCGGCGATTGCGCGTGTGATTGCGACCCTGCTGCTGACGACCAAAGCGACCGCGCTGATGTATTACGGCGAAGAGCTCGGCATGGTCACGAGCACGCCGGCGCGGGTCGAAGACGTGCAGGACCCGATTGGACGTATCGGCTGGCCCCGGGAAAAAGGCCGCGATGGCGAGCGCACCCCCATGCAGTGGACCCCGGGCCCGCAGGCCGGCTTTTCCACCGACCCGCATACGTGGCTGCCCGTCGCGAGTAATTACAAAACCGTCAACGTGGAAACGGAAACAGGCGAGCCAGCTTCGCTGCTGGAATGGTACAAAAAGCTGATCAGCATGCGGCACAACAACCCGGCCCTGCGCGACGGCTCCCTCACCATGCTCGACACCGCCAATGCCGCTGTGCTCTCGTTTGTGCGAAGAAGCGGGGAGGGCGCGTCCGTGGTGGTCGCCGTCAACTGCACGGCGACGCCGCAAACCGTTTCGCTCCAGACTGGCTTGGCCGGTACTGACGCTGACGGAACGGCCAAGACCTTGCTGACAGATGCACCTGGGCTCCAGGTACGACCTTCGTTGAAGAAAATAACCTTGCCGGCATACGGCACATGGGTAGGTTCAGTTGAATAAGAAACAGCGTATCCAGGCACTTGCGTTGATGTGCGTATTGGGTTGCGCCGGAATGGGCCGGCCCTCCATGGCGCAAATGCCGGCTGGTCCGGCGATTGCGGCAGCTCCGCAAAAGGCGGGCGTTCTTGACCGCGACGAGGCATCGAAGCTGGTGCCGGCAACCGTATTTTTCGCGGGCAAAGTCGCTTCTGTGCAGGCAAGAAACACGGCGGGCGCAAAGCTGCCCAGCGGGGTTTTGCTGGCCGGTATCGTGGACACCTCGGGCTACAGCAGCGGCATCCAGGATCGCTACCAGGCCTACCTGCTGCTTGACACCGCTGCCGAGTTCGCGGGGGGCAAGCACTTACAGCCCGGTGCATATGGTTGCGGAATGGTGGGCGGACAGTTCGTCGTGCTCGACCTGGGCGCGAACACATTGTTCAGTGTGCCCGCCGTGCACGACGCGGCGCTCTCGAGGCCCACGCCGCTCCAGGTTATACCCGACAAGACCGCAGGCCTGTACCGCTTGTACCTCGGACGCAACTACGTGGCCTTCGCCGCCGACACAAGCGCCGCCCACTAGCCGAGGCAATCACTTGCCGATGCAGAAGGTGGAGGGGCCGGCATCTTCAACAGAAAGGCCCATCTGGAGAGGGTCATGCCCCATGGTGGACAAAGCAGTGGACAAAACTAGGCGTTCACTTCCCTGGAATGCGAAACTGTATGTCCATGCTTACCGGGGACATCCGCAATCAAATCGACCGCATCTGGGACGCTTTCTGGTCCGGGGGTATTGCCAACCCGGTCGAAGTCATCGAACAGATCACCTACCTGCTCTTCCTGAAGCGTCTGGACGAGGTTCAGGAACTTGAAGAGCGCAAGGCTGCCCGATTGGGCACCCCGGTGGAGCGCCGCATTTTTCCCGAGGGCCACGACGCCAAGGGACTTGCTTCCGAAGAGTTCCGCTGGAAGCGCTTCAAGAACGCCGACCCCGGCACAATGTACACCCGGCTCTCGGAGCACGTCTTTCCGTTCCTGCGTACGCTGGGTGAAGGATCCACCTACGCGCATTACATGCGGGACGCCCGCTTTACCATCCCCACGCCTGCGCTGCTGGCGAAAGTGGTGGATCTCATCGACCACGTTCCCATGGACGACCGCGATACCAAGGGCGACGTCTACGAGTACATGCTCGGCAAGCTGGCCAACTCCGGGCAGAACGGGCAGTTCCGCACGCCGCGCCACATCATCCGCCTCATGGTGGAGATGACTGCGCCCACGCCGAAGGATGTGATGTGCGATCCGGCGGCGGGAACCTGCGGCTTCCTCATGGTCACTGGCGAATACCTGCGCGAGCACCACGCCGGGCTCTTCACCGATCCCAAGCTGAACAGCCACTACCATCAGGGCCTCTTTCACGGCTTTGAGAACGATGCGGCCATGCTCCGCATCGGCAGCATGAACATGCTGCTGCACGGGGTCGAGAACCCGGACGTACAACGCCGCGATTCACTCGCGCAGGACCACTCCGGCGAGGACGAGAAGTACACGCTCGTGCTGGCAAACCCGCCCTTTGCCGGTTCGCTCGATAACGAAAATGTAGCCAAGGATCTGCAGCGCGTGGTCAAGACCAAGAAGACCGAGCTGCTGTTTTTGGCGCTTTTTCTGCGGCTGCTCAAGCCGGGCGGCCGCGCTGCGGTTATCGTGCCGGATGGCGTGCTGTTCGGCTCCAGCAAGGCGCACAAGGAGCTGCGCCGCCTGCTGGTCGAAGAGCAAAAGCTGGACGCGGTGGTCTCTCTGCCCGGCGGCGCCTTCCGGCCATACGCGGGCGTGTCGACAGCCATCCTGCTCTTCACCAAGACAAATTCGGGTGGCACCGACAATATCTGGTTCTACGACGTGGAGGCCGATGGCTGGTCGCTCGACGACAAGCGCCAGCCGCTGCTGGACCCCGACAAGCTCGGCCCCGCCCCCAGGGAGCAGCTCACGCCGGAGGAGCACGCGAAGAACAACCTGCCCGACGTGCTTACCCGCTGGGCCCAACGCAACACCACTGAGGGCGACCGCCCCCGCACCGCGCAAAGCTTCTGCGTCCCCAAGACCGAGATCGCGGAAAATGGCTATGACCTCAGCCTGAACCGCTACAAGCAGGCTGTGTATGAAGAGGTGGCGCATGTGCCGCCGAAGCAGCTCGTGGCGGAGTTGCTGGCGCTGGAACGGGAGATTGAAGCGGGATTGAAGGAACTCGAGGGGATGCTCCAGTGAAAGTCGAACTTCGAGCGCTTGGGGATCTTGCGGAGTTCATTAACGGGGTCGCCTTTCGACCTGAGGACTGGGGTGAAGAAGGCGTACCAATCGTACGGATACAGAACCTTACTGATCCGACAAAACCTTACAATCGCACTCTTAGACGAGTCGATCGAAAATATTCAGTTTGCCGGGGCGACCTACTTGTCTCTTGGTCGGCCTCTCTTGGAGTCTTCGTCTGGGATCAAGAGCAACCTGCGCTTGTCAATCAGCACATCTTCAAGGTGGTTCCGAAGTCGGATGTCGTCGATCGCAACTATCTGCGGCACTCACTTGAAATTGCCTTGGTCGAAATGGCTAGCCACCTCCACGGTGCCACCATGCAGCACGTAAATCGTGCTGAGTTCCTCGGGACGAGAGTCGCGATTCCAGAACTTCAAGAGCAGCGGAGGATTGCGGCGATTCTGGATCAGGCGGAGGCGTTGCGGGCCAA
>CAXTYP010000036.1:0-13954 GCA_964248435.1 uncultured Acidobacteriaceae bacterium
GAGGCTAGCGACACCGCCCGGTCCAGCGCGCCCCACAACAGGAGGCAAGGCAAGCCGCGCAAAGAAGGCAAGGCCGATGCCAGCGCGGCCATGTCCGGCAACCAACTGCGAAGAACGGCCAGCACGTAGTCCACGGTGCCAGGCACACGGAGACTTTGCGCGTACTCGGCCAGGGACCCCGCGCGCAGCCGCTGGGGATCTCCATACATCCGGCTCAGCGCGAGATGGTGGACCCAGGATGGCGCCACCGCCAGCAGCCGCGCCATTGAGCGGCCCAGCGCAGTCCCTGCCAGGCGGATCTGGGGCCGCGACTGCAAGCAGAAAGGATTGGCCGGTGCATGGAGCACCAGCGAGCGCACACGCTCTGGAAACAGCGCGGCAAAATACATCGCCACCGCCCCACCGTGCGAAGTGCCCAGCAGGTCCACCTGCCCCAGCCCTTGGCGGTCCATCCAGGCTCCCAAACGTCCCGCCGAAGCAAGGAGGCTGCTGTCCAACGCCGGCACGCGTTCGGAGCGACCGATGCCCAGCGCATCCACCGCGTACACCTGCCTCGCGTGCGCCAGCCGCCGCATGGCAGGTACCCAGCAGCAAGCCGCGCCAAGCAGCCCATGCACCAGCACCAGTGGCAGGCCTTCGCCGGCCACCAGGGAGTGCATGCGGTAACCGTCGACCTCCGTAACCTGTTCGCGCAGTCGGAATGCAGCGGGGAGTGGCGGTGCTTTCTCGAGCGCCAACCACCGATCTGGCTCCTGCTGGTTTACCTGCCGTTGATCGTCCAGCAACGTTGCCATCGCCTGCTGCCCCTTCCAGCTACTCCGCGGCCTATTGTTACAGGAGCGTGAAGATCTGGAAAAGAAAAATGCCCTCCGGCCCGCGCTTTCCCGCCGCCAGTGTGCCGCGCAGGCTCACTCTTTCCCAATGAGCTGTATAGTTTCCCGTAGCCTCTTATCCATTTTTGAGTAGGGTGCAGGGCGGCACCCTGGGCCAGCATGGCGTGTGGCGAGACGAAGGCGACTGCAGGACAAAATAAGTAACCTTTGTCGAATACAAGGGTTATGGCCCTTTGCTTGCTATAGTATTTGGCGAGATCGCCGGTGGGTGAGCTCATTCACGATGAAGCGCCTCCTCCCAACCCGGGTTGTTGCAGTGCTGCTGGCGCTGCTGACCCTCGGCGCTCTCGGGCTGGCGCTTGCCAACCTGCAACAGGAGCGCAGCTTTCAGCCGCCGACCGATGGCATCTGGTGGGTCGAGGCTCATGGCGTCCTTCAGGCACAGCGCGTACCCGCCGACTCGCCCGGGGAACGCGCCGGCATCAAGCCTGGCGACCTGCTCCTTTCGATCAACCAGCAACCGGCGTCCGGCATCGCGACCCTGGTCCGCGAACAGTTCCAGACCAAGGTGTACGGCTCTGCCAGCTACGCGATCTCGCGCCGCAACATCCGCTTCGACGTACCGGTGATCCTTGATCGCGCGGACACCGCCATCCACGCTCCCTTGCGGCTCATTGCGCTGGTCTACCTCTTGATCGGGCTGTACGTGCTGTTTCGCCGGTGGACCGCTCCCCACGCCACTCACTTCTACATCTTTTGCCTTCTTTCCTTTGCCGCCTACGCCCTGCTTTACACGGGCCGTTTCGACCGGCTCGATCGCGCAGTGTACTGGTGTTGGATCGTTGCCGGGGCCCTGCAGCCGGCCCTGTTTCTTCACCTCGCATGCTCCTTTGAGGGCGTAAACCGCCGGCGCGGCGTCCTCCTGGGTCTCATCTACGCGCCGGCCGCAGCGATCATCGGCCTGCAAGCCTATGGCATGTTGCGCTGGCAGGCCACCGGGCTGCTGATGCACCGGCTGGACCAGACGGCCCTGGCCTACCTGGACGTGTTCTATCTTATGGCCACCGCCGTGCTCCTGCGCCACTATGCCCGAGCCGGGCGCGACACCGGTTCAGGCATGGTGCTGGAACGCCAGCAGCTGAAATGGCTCAGCCGCGGAGCCCTGCTCACCGTGGTCCCGTTTTCATTCCTTTACGTGCTGCCATACCTGCTCGACTGGACGACCCCGGAGTCGCTCCGCGACGTCGCGGTTCTTTCGCTCGGCATCCTGCCGCTCACCTTTGCCTGGGCCATCGTGCGCTACCGGCTGATGGATGTGGACCTGATCTTCAAGCGCGGGGTCACCTATACCCTCGCCACAGCGTCGCTGGTCGGCTTCTACTTCGGCCTGGTGGCGGTCGCCGCCGAACTGGTGCACACCCGCGTTCCCAGCGCCGGCGTTTACGGCCTCCTCGCCGCCATTATCATCACCTCGGCCTTGTTTGATCCAGTCAAGCGCGCCATCCAGAATCGCGTGGATCGCGTGTTCGACCGCAAACGTTACGACTACCGCGCCACCCTGATTGAGTTCGGCCGGGGCCTTGGCATGCAGACCGAGCTCGGCCCCTTGCTCACCTCCATCACTGGCCGACTCTCGCAAACACTTCTTGTGTCGCGCGTCGCTGTGTTTCTGCCCGAGGCTGATTCCCTGCCGGGGGCCCGCAGTGCCTTTCGATTGGCAGCCGGGCACGGGCTTCCCCCCTCCCTCACTGCGGAGCACCTCGACTTTTCACTCGGCTTTTTGGACTTCGACCACCGCGTTTCCACCGGGAGCCATATTTTTCTCGAAAATCCACAGGCCGCGATTCACCTCCCCAACGCGGAACGGCTCGCGGCCGCGGCGCTGGAGCTGCACTACTACCTCCCCTGTCGCGTCGCCGACCGCACCATCGCCGTGCTTGGCCTGGGCCGCACCACCGGTGGTGACTTCCTGTCGAGCGAAGATGTGGAATTGCTGGAATCGCTGGCCGGCTATGTCGGCATCGCGATCGGCAATGCCACGCTTTACGCCAGCCTCCAGCGCAAGATCGCCGAGTTCGAGCGGCTCAAGGAGTTCAACGAAAACATCGTCGAATCGACCAACATCGGCATCCTGGCGGTTGACCTCGAAGACCGCATTGAAAGCTGGAATGCGCAGATGGAGGTCCTGTTCGCGATGCCGCGCTCCTTTGCACTGGGGCAAAAGCTCGCGGCTGTCTTCGACGACCGCTTTCTTGAGGAATTTCACCGGGTCAAGAACGACCCCGGCGTCCATCACCTTTACAAGTTCCCGCTCAAGTCCCCGGGTGAGTCGATGGGCAGCCCCACGCTTGAAGGCGACGCCAGGGTCGCAAATGTTTCGATCGCGCCGCTGGTTTCGCGCGAGTTCCACACCCTCGGCCGCATTATCTTGGTTGACGACATCACGGCGCGCGTGGGGCTTGAAAACCAGCTCGCGCAGGCTGAAAAGCTGTCCTCCATCGGCCTGCTGGCAGCCGGGGTCGCGCACGAGGTCAACACGCCGCTGGCCGTCATCTCGTCGTACACGCAGATGCTGACCAAGCAGGTACGTGCAGGGGGCGATGGAGCCGAGCGGCTGGCACCCTTGCTCGACAAGATCACGAAGCAGACCTTTCGCGCATCCGAGATCGTCAACGGCCTGCTCAACTTTTCGCGCACGGGTGCCGCCGAGTTCCGCTCCACCGATGTCAACGCCGTCGTCCGGGAAACGCTCGGGCTGGTGGAACATCAGCTGCGCACCGCGCGTATCCATCTTGAGCTGGAGCTTGACCCGGAGTTGCCGCCCATCCATGGCAACAGCGGCAAACTCCAACAGGTGTTCTTGAACCTGCTGCTCAATGCCAAGGACGCGATGAGCGAGGGAGGCCGCCTATGCGTGACCACGAGCTACGACGGCTGCGTGACCGTGGCCATTGCCGATTCCGGCTCCGGGATCGCGCCAGAGCACGTGGGGCGCATCTACGACCCGTTTTTCACCACCAAAACAACGGCCGGCGAAGGCCAGCGTCGCGGCACCGGTCTCGGTCTTGCCGTCACCTACGGCATCATGCAGGAGCATGCCGGCAAAATTCACGTGGACAGCCGGCCCGGTGCCGGCACCACCTTCGCCCTTGAGTTCCCCTTGAAGGAAAAGCCCGCGCATGCCTGAAATCGCTTTCCCGGCACCACCCCTCCACGCGGACCCTTCCAGCCGCGGTGCCGCGCAAACCATTCTCATCATCGACGACGAAGCCGGCATCCGCGAATCGCTCGAAATCCTGCTCGAACTGGAAGGCTACTCGGTCGAAATGGCGATCGATGGCGAAGCCGGCCTGGCTCGCATCGAGCATCGACCCTACGACCTGGTGCTGCTGGACCTGGCGCTGCCCGGCAAAAACGGGATTGAGATCCTGGAGCTGATCCGCGAACGCGCGCCGGATCTTCCGGTGATCATGCTGACCGCTTACGGCACCGTAAACAACGTCGTCGACGCGATCCGCGCGGGCGCGCAGAACTTCGTTCAAAAACCCTGGGACAATGAAAAACTCCTCGCCGACATCCGGGCGGCGGTCGCGAGATACCGCGCCGAAGAAGAAAATGTCCAGCTCAAGCGCGCCCTCAAACAGCGCTACAGCTTCCCCAACATCATCGGCAAAAGCGAGATCATGCTGCGCATCTTTGACATGGTCGCGCAGGTCGCCCCATCCCGCTCCACCGTGCTGATCCAGGGCGAAAGCGGTACCGGCAAGGAGCTGATCGCCAAAGCGGTCCACGCCCACTCGCCGCGCAAGGACAGGCCCTTTGTGCCAGTCAACACCGGGGCCGTGCCGACCGACCTGCTCGAATCCACCCTGTTCGGCCACGTCAAGGGCGCGTTCACCTCCGCCATTGCGGCCAAAAAAGGCTTGTTCGAGGTCGCGCACGGCGGCACGCTTTTTCTCGATGAGATCGGCACCATGCCGCTCGACACCCAGGCCAAGATCCTGCGTGTGTTGCAGGACAAGCGCTTTATGCACCTCGGCGGCACGCAGGAGATCCAGGTCGACGTCCGCATCATCACGGCCACCAACGTGGACCTGCGCCAGGCCGTGCGTGAAGGCCGGTTTCGTGAGGACCTGTTCTACCGGCTCGACGTGATTCGCTTCGAGCTGCCGCCGCTGCGCGCCCGGCGCGAAGACCTCCCGGCACTGGCAAACCACTTCCTCAAGCGCTACTCCGACGAGAACGAGCTGGCGACCCGCACCCTCTCCCCCGAAGCCCTGCGCGCGCTGGTGGACTACGAATGGCCGGGCAACGTGCGCGAGCTTGAAAACGTCATGGAGCGCGGCGTGGTGCTTTCTTCCGGTCCGGTTATCGGGCTCGAACTGCTGCCCGCCCACATCACCGGCAAAAGCTACTCCGCCAGCCTGCTGGAGCACTCTGGCCACGCTTCCCTGTTCGACATCATGGAAGATATCGAGCGCCGCATCATTATCGACAAGCTGGAACGCTCCAACTGGAACCAGACCGAGGCCGCCGAACAGTTTCGCATCCCGCTTTCCACCCTCAATCAAAAGATCAAGCGTCTGGCCATCGAGATCAAGAAGCGCGTCCGCGAGTCGTAATCGGCGCCGGCCGCATCCAAAAGTGCTGGAATCAGGCGCAACGCCCGGCGTGCGCGCGTGTCCCCCATTTCATGGCAGAAAACACACTGGACCATTTCGCGAAAAACAGCATCCTTGCCCTGCAGGAATACGCACTGCTCAGCGGTCGCGCGCTCGCAAACCTGTTTCACCGGCCGCTGTACCTGGCCGATTTGTTCCAGCAGGCCGACTCCATCGGCGTCGGCTCCATCCCCATCGTGCTGCTCACCGGCTTTTTCACGGGCGGCGTCTTGGCGCTCCAGTCTTCCGCCTCGCTGTCTCAGTTCGGGGCCTCCGCCATCACCGGGCAACTGGTTTCCTTTTCCATGATCAAGGAGCTGGGCCCGGTACTGACCAGCCTCATGGTCTCCGGCCGCAACGCGTCCGGCATGGCATCCGAACTCGGTTCCATGGTCGTGACAGAGCAGATCGATGCCATGCGCGCGCTTGGTACGGACCCGCTCAAAAAGCTGGTCATGCCGCGCATCGTCGCCACCGTGGTCATGCTTTTTTTCCTCACCATCCTGTCGGACACGGTGGGCACCCTCGGCGGCGGCACGGTCTCGGTGTTCATGCTGGGGCAAGGCGGCTCGCAGTACTTCCACGCGGCCTACCAGTCGCTGCTGTTCGGCGACATCTTCCAGGGACTCATCAAGCCGGTGTTTTTCGGCTTCATCATCGCCACTATCGGCTGCTACTACGGCATGACGACCAAAGGTGGCACCCAGGGCGTCGGCCGCTCCACCACGCAGGCCGTCGTCGTTTCATCCGTGCTGATCATCGCGAGCGACTTTGTCATCTCCCGCCTGATGATCGGCATCTTTGGGCGCTGACGCCATGACGCCTGAACCGATGGCCTCTGAAGCTTCAAGGAAAGGGCGCCGCAGGACCTGGAGCGACGAGCACCCCGGCGAGCCTGTGATCTCCTTTGAGGATGTGAGCCTCACTTCCGGGGGTCGCACCGTGCTGGACCGCGTTTCCTTCGAGGTTAAGGGCGGCGAAACCCGCATCCTGCTGGGGCCGGCCGGCGTCGGCAAGAGCGTCACACTCAAGCTGGCCAACGGGCTCATCCGTGCTGACTCCGGCACCATCAAGGTCTTCGGGCAGGATGTCGCGAAGCTCAAGCAGGCTGACCTGTTCACCCTGCGCGATCACATTGGCATGGTCTTTCAGGAAGGCGCGCTGTTTGACTCGCTGACCGTGCGCAGCAATGTCGCCTACCGGCTCACCGAGGACGGCGTTCCCGACGACGAGATCGACCGGCGGGTTCGCGAGGCACTCCGCTTTGTGGAGCTGGAAGACACCATCGACAAGTTTCCGTTGCAGCTTTCCGGCGGCATGCGCCGTCGCGTCTCAATCGCACGCGCCATCATCTCCGACCCCGAGCTGGTGCTCTACGACTCGCCTACCGGGGGGCTCGATCCCATCACCTCCACCACCATCATCGAGCTCGTGGTGAAACAGCGCGACCTGTACGGCTCCTCCTCCCTGCTGGTTTCGCACCGGCTGCAGGATGCCTTTACGCTGGCCACCCACTGCTTTAACAAGGAAGCAAACAAGATGGAAAAGCTGGCAGGAGGCGAGGTCGACAAAAGCACGACCTTCCTGGTGCTGCACGAGGGCCGGCTGGTCTTCGACGGGCCCACCATGGACCTGGTCCACTCCGACGATCCGTTTATCCGCGAATACCTCCGCTAGCCGACGCGCAACTCCAGCGACCGCATCTCGTCTAAGTACCCAAATGAGCCCCCTCGGCAGGCGATTCCCAAAGCTCCAACGGAGGCCCGAACTCGATGCGCTCCGGGGGCTTTTTCTGGTCTGGATGACACTGACCCACATGCCCACCCGCGTCAGTCAGTGGGTCAACCAGCCATTCGGCTTCCTGTCATCGGCCGAAGGCTTTGTTTTTCTGTCAGCCCTGCTGGTCGCGCGTATCTACAGCCGGCAAGCTGCCGAGGACGGAGCCGGACTCAAGACGAAACTCTGGAAGCGTGCCGTCAAGATCTATAGCATCCATGTGGCAATGCTGGCCCTGCTGTTCACCGTGATCGCCGCACTCGCCGCGCACATGCATCGTGAGGCCTTGTATAACCTGCTGAATTTCTACCACGGGCACCCGGTCACGGCGGTTCTGGGTTCTCTTCTGTTGCTGTACTGCCCTCCCCTGCTCGACATCCTGCCCATGTACGTGCTGTTCCTGGCGGGCACCCCGCTCGTGCTGACCTGGGCGGCGCGCCGGGGCTGGCGTGTGCCCGGCCTGGCGGGTTTCGCCTTGTGGGCCGGGGCCCAGTTTGGCCTGCGCGACTGGCTCCACGACGGCGTTGTCCGCATCACGCACCTGGAGGTGCCGGTGCAGGAAGGCGGCTCGTTCAACCTGCTGGCCTGGCAGGCTGTGTGGATGGCCGGGTTATGGCTTGGTGCGCGTTCGGCTGAAGGCACCAATCCGCTGCGGCGCGTCAACGGCCCGGCAGCCGGCGCTGCGCTCGCCGTATGCCTGTTTTTTCTAGCGGTCCGGCACGGCTGGCTCGGTCCCAGCCTCACCCAGGACACCCTCGCGTTTCAGCTCGATAAATGGCACATCGGCCCACTACGCGTGCTCAACCTGGCCGCCTTTGCCGTCCTGTTCTACTCCCTGCGCCGCTTTGTCTTTCTCCTGGTGCAAACCGAGCCCTTTCTGACCCTCGGCAAAGCATCACTCGAGGTATTCTGCGCCCATATCGTTTTTGTGTTTCTTGCGCTGGCTCTGCTCTACAACGACATGTCAGAGCTCCATGGCGCTGTCGCTGTTCTCGTGCTGGCCGCAACCTTTGCAAGCTTGTTCGTGATGGCGCGCTGGATCGTTCAGCAGCGGCGAACGGCCAGGCAGGCCTCCGCTCAACGGAAGCAGGCGTGCCGGTCAAGACAGCGGAAGCCGCCCCGCCCTGCTAACCTGAAACCGGTTCGCCGAACACTCGCGAATGTGGAGGTCTGACTTCATGGTCCCGGCCCAGGCACTTCCATCCACGCTGGCGGCCTTTCTGGCGTCCCTCGTCGAAGGAGTCGAAGCCCTGACCGTCGTGCTCGCGGTCGGCAGCACCCGGGGCTGGAGCGGCGCGCTGTCAGGTACTGCGCTGGCGCTCCTGCTGCTCGTCGCGCTGGTCGCCCTGCTCGGTAGCGCGCTGGCCCGCGTGCCGTTGGAGTGGATGCAGCTTCTTGTCGGTACCCTGCTGCTGCTGTTCGGCCTTCGCTGGCTCCGCAAAGCGATTCTCCGCGCTGCCGGCCGAATACCGCTGCGCAACGAGACTGCCGCCTTCGAAAAGCAGTCCACCGCCATGCGCGGGAGCAGCAAGGCTCGGGGTTGGAGCCGGGTCGGCTTTGCCGCTTCGTTTCAGATCGTCATGCTGGAAGGCGCGGAGGTCGTTTTCATCGTGATTGCGGTCAGCGCCGGTCGGCACAACCTTGTATGGCCGGCCAGCCTCGGCGCGCTGGCAGCGTTGTTGACCGTGATCCTGCTGGGCCTGGCCCTGCATCGCCCGCTCAGCCGCATTCCGGAAAATACTCTGAAATTTGCGGTCGGCGTTCTGCTTTCGGCCTTAGGCACGTTCTGGGTCGGCGAAGGCCTGGGTCTCGTCTGGCCGGGTGCTGACGTTTCAGTCGTTGGGCTGACTGCTGCCTATCTTGCAGCCGCTCTGCTCGCCGTCGCTTTTTGCCGGGCACGTCCCACCCCGGTCGAAGCGTCGTAGCTCATGCCTTGGAAATGGCTCACGACGATCGTTCGGGAACTGCTCGGGCTGTTTGTCGACGACGGTGCTTTTGCGCTCGCGATCCTGGCCTGGCTTGTCCTTGCGGCGCTTTGCCGAACGTGGCTCCTGCAAGCAAGGCATTTGGGCGGTCCCTTGCTGTTCGCTGGACTCGCCATTCTTCTCGTTGCGAGCGCAGGCCGGTACCGCGGGCCGAAACCCTGACGGGCGTCACACAGCGACGGTAAACGTGTCTTCCGTCCGAGTCACGGCGCGGTACATCGTATCCCGTTCAAAGGGAACGCGCCCGGCTGCCTTGATCAGCCGCACCAGCTCCTCACGCCGCATCCCTTGCGGCGTGGTCGCCCCGGCATCGTGGTAAATTTTTTCCTCAATCACGGTCCCATCGATGTCGTCCGCCCCGAACCGGAGTGCGATTTGTGCCATTTTGGCCGAAACCATCTGCCAGTAGCTCTTGATATGTGGGAAGTTGTCGAGCAGCAAGCGGCCGATTGCGATCTGCTTGATATCTCCCATGCCGGTCGTCCGCGGCAGGTGATCGAGCGCCGTATGGTCTGGATGAAAAGCAAGCGGGATAAAGGTCTGAAAGCCGCCGGTGCGGTCCTGCACCGCACGGAGTCGAAGCATGTGATCGACGCGGTCTTCATCGTTCTCGACATGGCCGTACAACATGGTGGCATTTGAGCGCAGGCCTAGTCCGTGCGCGATCTCCGCTGTTTCCAGCCACTCGTTTCCATTAATTTTGTGGTCGCAAATGATGGAGCGCACACGATCGGCGAAAATCTCCGCCCCCCCGCCCGGCAAGGAGTCAACCCCGGCAGCCCGTACCCGTTCCAGCACTTCGCGGATCGAAACCTTTGCACGCTTGGCCAGAAACGCCACCTCAACCATGGTGAAAGCCTTGATATGCACCAGGGGAAAACGCTCTTTCAATCCCGTCACCAGGTCGAGAAAATACTCAAGCGGCAGGTCGGGGTGCAGACCGCCCACGATGTGGAACTCGGTGACCGCCTCGGTGTAACCCTCGGCCGCCGTTGCCCACGCTTCCTCAAGCGCCATCGTATACGTGCCTTCCGCACCCTTTTTACGACCGAAAGCACACAAGCGGCAGGAAGCGACGCAAACATTGGTGGGGTTGATGTGGCGGTTCACGTTGAAGTAAGCGAGGTCTCCATGCAGCCGCTCACGCACCGTGTTGGCCAGCATGCCGATGGCCAGCACATCGGGCGAGCGGTAAAGAGCCAGTCCGTCCTCGAAGGAAAGCCGCTCCCGGGCTTCCACCTTCTCAGAGATGGGCCACAGGTCCGCGTCATCCGTCACAAACGCTCGCCCAATCCGTCCCGCCAATATGTCAGCCATGATCGCTACCTCTCACATCTATTTTATGGGACGGGTGACCCTGCCGCCTCCGGACAGCTTTCCGTGGCTTCCATATGGACCCGCCATCAAAACGCGGTGCGCCCTTTGTTACTTATCGCTGTTACTATGCCGAAAGATGCCTGGGAGAATACCGCTTTATTTCCGCTTCGCTTTCCTCCTCCTGCCGGCAACGCTTCTGGCCCTGCCCCATGGCTCATGCGCCTTGAGCCATGCCGGTTTCCAGGACAAGGCGCAACAAGCAGATGTGCTGCCCGTGATCCCCGCAGAGGCCTTGGATAAGAGTTCCCTGACCCTTCCGTCTGGATTAGAGGGCAAGCAGAACCTGCTTCTGCTTTCCTGGGCTCGCGACCAGGCCTCCCAAGTAGAATCCTGGACCGCCGTCGCGCAAGCCTTGCAACATACTGACTTCGATTTCCGTGTCTATCGAATGCTGGTCAGTGCTCCTGAGAATGCCTTGTTTCGCTGGTGGGACAATGCTTCACTGCGCGCCGGGGAAACAGACCCTGAACTGCTCCACTGGGACGTGCCACTTTATACCGACGAAACAACGCTCCGTCGATCCCTCGGGCTTGGCACCCGCAAGGAGAGCATCGTAGCAGTCCTTGTTGATCGCACCGGAAAAGTTCTATGGAAGGCTCTCGGTCCTTCAACCGCCGCCTCCCGTGCCAGCCTGCTCGCCGCCTCCATGTCAGCGCGTTAGAGTGGTGTTCTCGACTGGCTCCTTCCAGCCCGGCTCCTTTGGCTCCAACTCCTTTCGGCCCGGCTCTCCCGCCCTGTCTCTTTCACCGCCTGGCCGACGCGGCTTCACTCCACACGGACAGTCTCTGGGCGCTCCAATTCGTAAGCGTCGGTCCTGCCGTTGTAATAGCCCGGCAGGATGCGGGTTTGAACAAAACCGAAGCTCCGGTAGAACTGCTGTGCCGGCTCATTGTTCACGGCGACTTCAAGCACAACTCCCTGTGAGCCAAGGGCTTGCGCCTGTTCCAAGACCCAGTGCATCAACAACGCCCCCACACCCTGCCTCCGGAACTCCGGAGACACATCGATCGTCAGCAGGTGCAGAACCGGCCTGGTCACCTTTGTTCCAGTTCCGAGCTTACGCATGGGCCGGACGATCACGAATCCAATGATCTGATCGAAAATACATGCTACGGCTGCGAAGGAGCTCGGATGCTCCAGAAACGAGCGCAACTCTGCTCGGCTGTACGCGATCCCAGGCTGGAAACAGACCTGATCCAATGCAAAAAGCGCGGGGAGGTCTGTCGACTGGTAAGGCCGGAGCCGGGCCGGCTCCATGGTTAGCGAACACCGGCAGCTGGGCCCGTCGCTCCCACGGCCGGTGAGGGTTGGAGAACGACGCCGTCGTAAAGTGATGCGGCCGCCAGTCTCGCTCCCTGCTGCAGTACCTGGTGCACCCGCCAGCCGGCCTGCCAGAACTGCCAGGCCCCTCCGGAAGCGTCCACTCCAAAGATTGTCGTTGAGGTTCGCGAAGAAACCAGCACTCGCTTCAGAATTGGGTTGTAATCCAGTCCGTCGATCTCGCCCAAGGGAAGGTTCTTGATCGGTTGCCAGGTTTCGCCTCCATCCTTTGTGTAAAGAACGCCTCCGCGCCCTCCGATCCAGATCACGCCATCATCGGAAAGCACAAGTGCATTGACGCCCGGAGTTCCTTCCGGCAGCGGAAGTGGTTTCCAGGTGGCTCCGGCGTCCTCCGAAAGAAAAAGGCTGGTGCGAAATCCGGCCACCACGCGAGAACCCCTGGCTCGCACATAGCGGTAGTCATTCGGCGGCAGTGCCGGCGCCTGTTCCCAGCCGGTCCCGTGGTCCATGGAGCGAAACACACCTTTGGAGGTGGTGGCGTACCAGACAGGACCGCTGAGATCAAGACTGTTCACCCGGCCCGTAAGGGCCCCTGATTTCGCGACAGTGTCGACGCTGCGGGTGGCGCGGCGCCCATGCTCGCGGACTGCAACCTTGCGTGTTCCTCGCGTCAGGATGTCTCCCGCGCCCTGCCAGGTACCATGACTCAATCTCGCGATGCCATCACTCGTACCGGCCAGGACCGTACCATCGCTCGCCTGCGCTAATACAAAAACATCGCGTCCGGCCAGCCCCTCGGCCTGCTGCTGCCAGGTCACACCATCGTCGGTGCTTACAAATACACCACCGTAGATCTTATCGTTCAACACACCGGCGTACAGCGTTCCCGACCTGGTCGCGTCGACAAGGAGAGTCTGCACCACGCGCTGCGAGAATCCGCTGTTGGTACTCGAGAAAGTCTTGCCGCCGTCGGTACTCAGCAAGACTCCACTCCGATCCGTGGCCAGCAACAAACGGTCGTGATTGGCCGGATCCACAAAAACGTCATTGATAATGACATCCGGCCCGGTCAGACGCGCCCACTTCACGCCGCCGTCGTCGGTCTTGTACAGGCCTTCCGTTGTGCCCGCATAAACCACCTTGCTATCGACCGGATCCTGCATCAAGACCCGTGTTCGCCGGGCGGTCGACGGAATGCCCTGCACCTTGTGAAAAAGACTGCCTGCGTTATCGCTCTTGTAGATGCCTGAGCAGGCGCTTGCAAACACCACGGACGGCGCATGAGGGTCGATGATGATCGAAAATACATCAGAGTCGTCGATCAAACCTTCCTTGATGTTGGTCCAGTGCGCACCGCCGTCCGTGGTTTTCCAGGGCAGGTGCCAGGTGCCGGCATACACCGTATTGGTGTCGGTCGGATCAATCGCGACAGACTCTACCTCATGCAGCTCGGTCGAGTTTGCGGGGCTGATCTGCTTCCAGTGCTGCCCCCCGTCGGCTGACACGTACACACCAGACAGTGTGCCGGCCGCAAAAACCTTCGGATTCGAGGGTGCCTCGGCCAGCGCGAGGACATTCTGCCCCGCCATGTCCGGACTGGCCGCCCAGGTTTTGCCGCCGTCATGCGAAAGATAAATGCCGCCGCCCCGCCCATCCACCTTCCACACACCGCTGACCAGGGTGTTAGGGTCTCCACGATCAACAGCGATGCTGTCGACGATCAGGTCGTCACCGCTGCCCAGCTTCACCAGTCGATGCCAGTGCTGGCCGCCATCCGCCGTCTCATAAATCCAGGAACTGGTGGTGCCGAGATACAGGTGCTGCGGATCGCGGGGGTCAGCTGCCAGTGAGCGCGCATCACCGCCATCCGGTCCGACAGCTTTCCAGGCGGTATCCGTTACCGCGGCAGCCGACACTGGTGTGCTTTGCGCACAGGACGTTTGAGCAGCGAACCCGCCCATCCAGAAGGAAGCAGCGAGCAGGCCCAGCCATGGCCGGGCAGCACTGCTCCGAAGACTACTCAGAACCCGCGAATCCTTTT
>CAXTYP010000037.1:0-13899 GCA_964248435.1 uncultured Acidobacteriaceae bacterium
CCGGCCACCGGGTGGGATTGTAATAACCCCAGCTGCCGCCGGTCGTGGACTTATAGGTCCACATGCTCCAGCTGATACCGTCATTGTTGAAGTCGTTGACCATGTACTGCCAAACGCTGGAGTTGTTATCCCAGGCAGTAAATTCGCCGACGTAGTCCGGAACATTCCAGCCGGCGTGATTGTTGAAGTCACTGACCTGTTTGTCGGCTTCGCTCTGTGTACCGCCTGCCGAGTGATCGGCCGGATAGGCATGCATGGAGTAAACAACATTGGTCCAGCCCTGCGAAGATGGGCTGGGCAGCATATCCCAGTTCCAGCTACCCCAGGTCCCTTCGATAAAGATCATGTGATCCGGATCGGCCGAGCGAACAGTGGTATACAGGCCGTCATAGGCGTTAATAACAGCCTGGTTGTTCGGCGGATCGGTGGGCTCGTTGATCAGGTCATAGCCGGCGACGGTGGTGTTGCCTTTGTAGTGGTTGGCAATGTTCCACCACATCCATGCCGTGTCGCCCTGGTCGCCGCCATTGGACCAGTACTGGTCCGTATTCTGCTGCCCGGTATCCTGGTTGTTCCCCTGGCTGCCGACAACGCCGTGCATGTCGATGATGACATAAAGCCCGCGTGCCCCGGCGGCGCTGACCAGCGAGTCGAGGTAGTTAAATGCATCGGAGCGCCAGCCACTCTGGCCATGGTTGTTCAAAAGGTAAAACTGTCCCCACCACACAGGGACGCGGATCACGTTGAAGCCGCCGTTCTTGATGTTGTCAAGATCGCTCGGCTGGATCCAGCTGTTTTGGTAAGTGCTGATCAGGCTCTGCTCGACGGCCACTCCGAAACGACTGTCCAAGGTTTGGATGGCGGTGTAGGTGTCAGGCGCGCTGCCGCTGTCAAGCGGAGCCATCCACTTTTCCATCACAAACAAGCCGCCCAGGTTCATGCCGCGAAGGGGAACCACTGTGCCATTCGCGTTCACGATGTTGCGGCCGCTGGTGTGCAGCATGCTCAGCTGCGCGTTTGCCTGCGAAGCGCTCGCGCCGACACAGCATGTGGCTGCCAGGGCCAGGTAAAAATTGCCCCGGCCGTACTTGGCTCGAAATTGAGCGGACTTCTGGGGGTGGGCTTGTGCTTGTTTTCTTAACAACTTGGAAGATCTCCAACGCATGATGAACTCCTTCGGGGAAAGCAGGGGTAAGTGAATGGGGTTAAGAAATGACAATCTTCATTTCGGGAACACGCAGGGCGCTGGTTTTGTCATCGCAGCTTGCTCCCCTTGTGAGTTGACGCGATTCTCGCCAGGGACATGGTTTGGGTCCGATGCATGAGTGGCCCCACCATACACGCCCCACAAAGCGAAAGGAAAATGAAAACTGGGGCGGATGTTGCAATGGTGAAACAGGGCGAAAAGGTGAGGCCCAGCACCGGGCTGCTTCAAAGGTTTGTTGGGGCGCCCCCGCTCACGTTCGGCGACCAGCCGGAAGCAGGCGCAGGCCGCCCCGTGCGGAATGCGCAAACAGCCAAAACTTGCCGCACACCCCGAATCGCCAAGCCGGCTGACCAAGCCGGAGGGCCAAGCCGAAAAGAGCGGCAAAAGCCAAACGTATTCGCATGGAGCTCCGAAGACGATTTACTGCGTCATCAGGACGTACACTTCGTGTTCGATCGCGGCGACGGCGATGGGCCGAAGCTTCTCGCGCATGAGTTGCTGGTTGAACTGCGCGAGCGCACCCTGCTTGAGGGCAGCCCATTGTTGAATGCGGAGCGCGGAGGCAGAGCTCGCCTCCCCATACACCTCCATCGCTTGCGCGGGAATGGCACGGTCGGAGCTCTCAGCCACGTTGAGCGCGGAGGTGATCTCGGAGTTCGCCTGATCGAGGCCGAGGCTTGCGCCCGTGCCGGAGGTGATGGCGTCCATCGAGGCGAGCAGTGCGTTTCCCCCCTGAGCGATCTGCGGATGGCTAAGGGAAGTTTTCGCGATCTGGTTCTTCACCGAGCCGATCTCGGCGAGCGCGCGGCGGGATGCGAGCGATGCAGAAAAGACCTTGTACGCCGTCTCAAAGTTTTGCTGGAGCTCCGCCGTAGTTGCTTTTATGCGGGGGTCCATCGTCACCGTAAGCTCCTGCGTGGGTAGCGGCTTTCCGTCGACGCTCAGTTCTAGAGAGTAGGTCCCCGGAGCGACTTTTGGGCCGCGTGGGATACTGCCCTCGCCGTCATCAGGCTCGTCGCTTTCCGCAACGCCCGAGGTACCCCAGGCGAGATTCCAGACGAAGCGATGATGTCCAGGTGCGGTCGCCAAACGTTGCGGCACGGGAAACCAGCGTTCGGCGATCGGGAGATCCATATGCGAGGGTTGCGCTGGCATCGCTGAGGAAACGTGGCGCACCAGCTTGTGTTCCCCGTCGTAGATGTTCAGGTCGAGCGACTTCGACTCGGCCGGAAGATAGTAATCAAGGATCGCACCGGCCGGCGGGTTCTCGGCCGTGGGCTCTTCCGGCGGAAGCGGTGTGCCGGAGAAAGCATCGTTGTCGATGCGGACCGTCACCTGGGGTGTGTACAGAAAAGCCGAAGTGCCCGCCGCGTGAGCCGCAACCTGGCGCAGCGGAGTGATGTCGTCGAGAATCCAGAACGAGCGCCCATGCGTCGCGACCACCAGGTCGTCCCCGTGAATCACTATGTCGCGGACGGAGGTGACCGGCAGGTTCATCTGCAACGGGAGCCAGTGGCCGCCGTCATCGAACGAGACATCGATACCGAACTCGGTACCGGCGTAGAGCAAACCTTTCTGCTTCGGATCTTCGCGCACCGCAATCGCAAACGCGGGATCCGCGAGGCCGTTTGTGATCGGCTGCCAGGTTTTGCCGTAATCGGCGGTCTTGAACAGGTAAGGGGTGCGGTCGTCGACGCGATAGCGGTTCACCGCGGCATAGGCGACGGCCGGGTCAAAATGCGACGGTTCGATCAACGAAATGCGCGTCCACAGCATCGACGGCGTTTCCATCGCCGCCGGCGTGACATTTGTCCAGGACGCACCGCCATCCCGCGTGAGTGAAACAACGCCAGTGTCGCTGCCGGTCCAGATCACATCCTTATCGAGATACGACGGCGCGACGGTCGCGAGCGTGCCATAGCCAAGCGCAATGGCGTTCGCAAGCGTAGGGGCTTTGGGTGCCGTACCCACGGAGTTTCCGGCCGACGGATTCCCAGCGGCGGCAATCGCCGAGCCATGCACGGTGGTTGTTCCGCCCGTCAGGTCGGGGCTGATCTGTTTCCAGTGCAGGCCGCCATCGTTGGTGCGCATCAGGTACTGTGTGCCGAGATACAAGCTTGTTTTGTCGACGGGCGAGAACACCAGCGGGGGCGTCCACGGGTCGCGGTACTTGCGCTGATTGATGTCGGTGCCGAAGACAGGCACCGGCCATGGCGAAACATCCTGCGACAGCGAAACGCGCCTGTCCCAGCGCTGCACCGCGCCATAGCTCCCGCTGACGTAGATGACGTCCGAATCGTTCGGATCGACCGCGAAGTATCCGCTTTCGCTGCCGCTCGCGGGGAACCAGTCGCGCGGCGTGATCTGCCCATGGTCGGTGCGGCTAAGTACGGCGGCACCGCCGCTGTCCTGCTGCGCACCGTAAACGGTGTACGGAAATTTGTTGTCGGTGGTGACGTGGTACATCTGTGCCGTGGGCTGGTTGTACCAGGTAGACCATGTCTTGCCCTTGTCGAGGCTGACGGACGTTCCCTGGTCGGTAGCAAGCAGCAGCCGCGAGCTATTTTTCGGATCGACCCAAAGCTCGTGGTAATCGTCGCCGCCCGGTGCTCCGCGCACGACCGCGATGGTCTTGCCGCCGTCGTTTGAGCCCATCAGCGCGATGTTGGGGACGTAGATGGTGTTCGCGTCGCTGGGGTCCACGGTGATGCGATTGAAATACCACGCGCGGCTGGTGAGGCGATCGTCCGAGTTCGCAAGCGACCAGTTCGCTCCGCCATCGGAGCTGACGTAGAGCCCGGACTTCGCGGCTTCAATCAAGGCATACACGCGCTGGCCGTCAGAGCTGACGGCCACGCCGACGCGACCCCACCTGCCCTCGGGCAAACCGTGCCCGGTGCAGGCCTGCCATGTCTGTCCGCCGTCGGCCGAATGGTACAGTCCGCTGCCGTCCCCGACGAGCGGCGCGTAGGTGCTCCAGGGCGGGCGATGCGCGTTCCACAATGAAGCAAAGACGACGTTCGGTTTCGCGGCGGCGATGGCCAGGTCCGCTACCCCAAGCTCCGGCCCTTTATCGAGAACGTGTTGCCACGTCGCGCCGCCATCGATTGATTTGTAAACGCCGCGCTCAGGGTTGGGCCCATACGCGTGGCCCAGCGCGCCCACGAAAACGACGTCAGGATTTCCCGGATCGACAACGATCTTCGCGATCTGCCGCGTCCCTTGGAGGCCGGCGAACTTCCATGTTTCGCCGCCATCTATTGATTTGTAAACGCCCGTTCCGGAAGCAAGATCCGAGCGTATGTCCGTTTCGCCTGTGCCGGCGTAAATCACCTTCGGATTCGAAGGCGCGACGGCAAGCGCTCCGATCGAAGCGACGGGCTGCCCGTCGAAGATCGGCTTCCACGTCGTACCGGCGTTGGTTGTTCTCCACACGCCGCCGTCAACAGACCCGAAATAGAAGGTCGTTCCATCGCCGGGCACGCCGGAGACCGCAACCGCGCGACCACCGCGGAATGGGCCGATCAACCGCCAGTCCATGTCGCTGTACATCCGCGGCGAAACAGCCTGCGCGAACGCCGGCAGCGTGGCGGCGATGGAGGCGCCCGCGAGCAGCACCTGCCCGAGCTTCAAGCGTGTGAGGGTAGAGCGTGCCATGGTCTTCTCCGCGACAGATTTATTGGATACGTGGACCGCAAAGGCACTTAGTCTTCGTCGCCGGCTCCGGGCATTGTTTCGGGCCTTTGCTGCAGATCCAGCTGCGAAAGATGTGCCGCCGTCAGCTGGCTGTTCAACTTCGGAAGCGAGCTGTTCTTCCACTCGTTCCAGCTCCGCAGCACCTTTCCGGTTTCTTCCGCAGCATGGGTCACTGCCTTCCCCTGCGCCGCCGTGGGCGCTGCATCCACCTGCCCCACCTGTGCATAGAGCCCTGCATCTTCACCTGATATCTCATCCAGTCCGGGCACTTCTTCGCTCGTCGCGGTTTTCTCGTTGCCGTCGAGCAGCGCTGCAAGCTGCTTGTCCGAGCTGTCGAGTGAAGGCTTCATCGCAGGGGGCGCTTCCTTGCCGAGCTTCGCGATCTGCTCACGCAAGGAGTGCGCTTCCAGCGCAGCCTCGGCGCTCGACGAAGTGAATGCGGCGAGCTTCGACTCGGCCGTATGAAGCGCCGCCAGGTCCGCGGGCGAAGTCTTCACGCGCGGGTCCATCTTGAGGACCAGCGGCGCCGTCAGCACCTTGCCCCCCGCAGTCAAGCGGACAGTGTAGGTGCCGGGAAGCACGAGCGGTCCCTGCGGTGTACGCGGCGTCCTGTGCGGCACCGCGGAGATCGGGTACGCATAGCGTGTCGCTTGGGGCGTGGCCGCGCGCTCGTCCCACACCCAGCGATGCATGCCGGCCGAAGCAGGCAGCGTTTGCGGCATCTTCAGCCAGTAAAGCGGGATGAGTTGCTGCGCCAGATCTTCGGGTGTCGCGTACGGCTGATCCGTGCTTGCATACCTGCGCACCAGCTTTCCATCTCCATCCAGGATCTCCAGGGTAGCCGTTCCGCTGAACGACGCAGGCAGCGAGTAATCGATCACCGCGCCATCCGGGGGGTTCTCGCCCTGCGGCTCGTCGACGGGCAGCGGTGTGTCCGAGTTGGTGCTGCGCCGCACGCGGTACGCCTCACCGGGGTTGAACAGCGTGACCACATCCGGACGGAAGCTCGGAAGTTGCCGCAGGGGAGAGATGTCATCCAAAATCCAAAACGACCGGCCGTGGGTCGCGACGATCAGGTCATTGCCGTTGACCCACAGGTCGCGCATCGACGTATGCGGCAGGTTCAGCTGCAGCGGCTGCCAGTGGTCGCCGTCGTCGATCGAGTACCAGACCGCTGTTTCGGTCCCGGCAAACAAAAGCCCCTTGCGAACGGGATCTTCGCGCACCGTGTTAACCGGGGAGCCATCCGGCAGGCCCGCCGCGATTGACTGCCACGTCGCGCCGCCGTCATGCGTGCGATACACGAAGGGGTGAAGGTCGTCGATGCGCAGCTTGCTCACTGACATGTAAGCCGTGGCATCGTCGAAGTGCGACGCCGAAATCTGCGTTACCTTGCTCCACGGCGTCAACGCCGGCGGCGTGATGTTTTTCCAGTGCGCGCCATGGTCATGCGTCGTCCACACCAGGCCATCGTCGGTGCCCGCCCACAGGACGCCGACGGACTGGAACGACGGCGCAAGCGCGTAGATAGCGCCCCTGCGCTTGCCCTGGTCCTTCTCCGGCAACGGCGCCAGCGACGAGGGCTGGCCGGAGTGCTCGCGGCTCAGGTCCGGGCTGATCGTCTGCCAGGTGTTGCCGTAGTCCTTGGTCTCAAACAAAACGCTGGTCGCGGCGAACAAGAGGTGCGGATCAACAGGCGAAAACATGATCGGCTCCGTGCGGTCCGCGCGAATCTCCGGATGGTGCGTCGGCAATGGCGTCACGTTCTGCACTTGCCCGGTGAGGGTGTTGTACTTCGAAACCTCGGTGCGCCCGGCACCGTAAATGATCTCGGGATGCAGCGGGTCGGGCGCGACATAGCCGTACTCGATCACCGCGACCGGGTGCCAGTCGCGAAAGGTAATGGAGCCGTCGTTGCTCCTGCTCGACGTGCAAACCGACCCGCTCTCCTGCTGGCCGGCGCACACCTGGTACGGAAACGTATTCGTCACCGCGACGTGGTAAAGCTGCGCCGTCGACTGGTTGTACCACGAGCTCCAGCTTTCGCCCCGGTTCACGCTCACCAGCGCACCCTGGTCGCTCACCAGCAGGATGATCTCCGGATGCAACGGGTTGATCCAAAGGTTCTGATAGTCATCGCCGCCCGGCGCTCCACGCAGGCTCATCCAGGTGTGGCCGCCATCTACCGACCGCTCGGTCACAATGCTGGCGCTGTACACCACATCCGCGTTTTTCGGGTCCACGGCCGGCTCCGGCAGGTCGCCGCCACCAATCTTCATGGCCGGTCGCGGATCGTCCGTCACCTTGTTCCAGCTTTCGCCGGCATCGTCGGATCGATACACGCCCAGTCCGGCACCGGACGCATATCCGCCTTGTTTCGCCGTCGCGACCGTCGCATACAGGCGCTTTTCGTCGCTGGGCGAAACCGCAATGTGAGCCTGGACAAGATTCGCCGGAAGGCCCTTGGTCAGCGGCTTCCAGGTATCTCCGCCATCGGTCGACTTAAACAGTCCACCCTGTGTGCCTTCGTACTGGTTGCCGTCCTCCCAAGGTCCCAGGCGCGACTCCCAAAGCGACGCGTACACGACATCCGGGTTCGCCGGATCGAGCACAACGTCGTCGCCGCCCGTGTTGGCATCCTTGTACAAAACCTTCTTCCAGGTTGCGCCGCCATCGGTCGAACGGAAGATGCCGCGCTCCTCGTTGGGGCCATACGGGTGGCCCAGAACAGCGGCGTACACGCGGTTCGGATCCCGAGGGTCAACCGCCAGCGCCGGGATCTGCTGTCCGTCATGCAGCCCCAGGTGCTGCCACGTTTTGCCCGCGTCCGCCGACCGGTAGATACCGTCGCCCACCGACAAATCCGGCCGCTGCAGACCTTCGCCGCTGCCGACATACACAATGCTCGCATCCGAAGGCGCCACCGCGATCGCGCCGATGGACTGCGACGGCTGCCCATCGAAGATAGGTTCCCAGGTGCGTCCAGAATCGGTCGACTTCCATACGCCACCATCCACCTGCCCGACGTAGAAGACGTTTGGCTGGCCGGGAACGCCCGTGGCCGCGCGCGTCCGTCCCCCACGAAACGGCCCAATCATTCGCCAATGCATGTCTGGCGTGCTTTGGGCATGGATCTCCAGCACCCCAACAGCCGAGAAGGCGCAGCAAAGCGAGAGCAGCACAAAAGCACGGCGATACCACATCATGGAAGACCCCTGCAGGAAAAGCCTGGTTTCAGGTCATCTTATACACGCCTGTCAAAGCCCACGGCGTCACTTCAGAAGTGTCACCTCAGACCGAGTTCCTGCCAAGCCCTTGCAGGTTCGTCGACCCCTGCCACGTCACGTAGTACAAGCCGCGCTATGGCGGGACCGCGCCATCAAGGTTGGCGCAACAGAACCGACCTATCACTAATGCCGATGAAGCATACTTCTTTGCGTTCCACTTCGTGGGCGACTGGAAACGCTTCCTCGAAACCATAGCCGGGCCATCGTCAGTTATGGCGTTCCGTAGGAGACCCGGCCGGGTTTGGCGTTCCATCCCTGCTTCCTGTGTGTTTTGCAGTTTGGCGACTGGATTGCTCAGAACGTGCGCAAGCCCCGCACCCCCGTGGGGCCATGCATCCCCACCAGTGCCGCCGGCCCAGAGCTCGACGTGTCCGGGGCTTCAACTTCGATCCGCAGCCTGAGTTTTCTCGAAGGAGACCTACGTTGACAAGAGTACTTTTTAGAAAGCCTCTCCTGCCCTTGTCGCTCACAGCAGCCGTGATCTTGACTGCACCGGCAAACGCTTTGGCCCAAGCCGCGGGCTCCACGGCAACCATCACAGGGACGGTGACGGATGCCGCGGGCGCGGTGGTGCCGGGAGCCACAATCGCACTCACCAATCCAGCGACCGGGCTAAGCTACAAGGCTCTGACCAACCAGGAAGGTTCATACGCAATCGCCAACGTGGCACCTGGTCCTGGCTATATCGAGACCGTCTCTCGCGAAGGTTTCCAGACTTCAGTGCTCAACGGGCTCTACCTCAACGTGGGGACCACGCGATCGCAGGATGTAAAGCTGGCAGTCGGCAGCGTCGGCGAGACAGTATCGGTGTCAGCCTCGAACCAGGATGTAACGCTGGACACGACCGACTCCTCGGTCGGCAATAACTTCCAGGTGCAGTACCTGAACGAACTGCCGGTCGCCCTGCGCGACTCACCGGTGGCGCTGCTTGGCCAGCAACCAGGGATGACCCAGGATGGATCGGCGACGGGCGCGCGTACTGACCAGAACCGACTGACGCTGGATGGTCTGGATGTGACCGACTACAGGACCGGACTGACTCTCGGTGTGAACGGTAACTCAACAAGCACGGCCATTGTGGGCAACGCCCCGGTAGATTCTGTACAGGAGTTTCGCGGCACCACGGCTGGTTTTCTCTCCAGCAGCGGAAATGGCGGCGGCGGCCAATTTGACATGGTCACCAAGGCGGGAACCAACCAGTTCCATGGCAACATCAACGAATATCATCGCGACACCTCGCTCGAAGCCAATGAGTGGTTCAACAACTTCGACGGTGTGCCGCGCGCTCCTCTAATTCGCAACCAGTTTGGCGGCAATTTGGGTGGGCCTCTTTGGCGCGAAAAGGCCTTCTTCTTTTTCGACTACAACGGCCGCCGCGACACGATCTCGCAGCAGGTCGAGCGTACGGTGCCTACCGACAGCTTCATCCGAAACCAGACGATCACCTACTACACCAATCTTGCGTCCGGGACCACAAGCTCGATCAATGCCGCTCAGGCGGCCGGCTTCGATCCTCGGGGAGTCGGCTTTGACCAGGCGATGTTCCAGACCCTCGCTGCGCGCTACCCTTCACCGAACGACTTCACCGGTGACCGGGGCGACCTGCTGAATACAGCCGGCTACCGCTTCAACGCACCAGCGCCCTTTAAAGAGGATAATTTTGTTGGCAGGCTCGACATCCATCCCTTCCCCAATCACACCTTCTTCGCCCGCGTGACTTACAACCGTTCCAACAGCACCTTTCTGCCGGCGCAGTTCGCCACCAATTCGGCAGGAGCGCTCGATGTCGATCGCAGCTACGCCCGGGTCGTGGGCTGGAGTTGGACGATCGGCTCGAACAAAACCAACAGCCTGGTCTGGGGTTCCACGATCGCCAAGATCGGTGTCACCACCCCTCCCAATCCGGAAGGCAATAATCTTTACAACTTTGACGGCAATCCGACGGGCGGCTCATTTCTGGATGGGCTTTACACGAACCAAACGAATGCGCAGTCTCGGTACTTTCCCGTGCCGGTCGTACGCGACGATTTCAGCGTCAGCAAGGGCCGTCACCTGTTTTCGATCGGTGGTTCGTTCAAGTATCCAAAGCCTCACTACTCTAACTACAACGACTTCTATAGCCCGAACGTCGGCCTTGGCGGCGGCGTGCTTGGTTTGACTGATTCTGACAGCTTCAGCTTTCGCCCTGCCAATCTCGACCGCAACCAGACCAGTCTGACCACCTATGATTCGGCTTTGGTTTTCGGTCTTGGACGCATCGGGTCGGTCGGCGCAACCTACAACTACAACGCCGCAGGCACGGTACTCCCCCAGGGTACGGGCCTGCAGAACACCTACAAGTACTACGAAACGGAGGTTTATTACAGCGACACATGGAAGGCAACTCCGAGCTTTACGTTGACTTACGGGCTGCGCTACCAGAACTACACCGTGCCGTACGAGGTCAACGGCATCGAGTCTGTCCAGAGCCAGGGCTTCTGGCAGTTCATGAACGCCCGGATTGCGCAAAGCGCGACGGGTCAAAGTGGACCTACGACAGTTCCATACATCACCTATAACCTGGGCGGCAAGGCGAACCATGGACCTGCTTACTTCAGCCCCAGCAACAAGGATTTTGCACCGCGCGTCGCCTTTGCCTGGACGCCGACTGCGGATCGGAAGACTGTCTTCTCGGGCGGTGGCGGCGTTGTTTACGACCAGACCATCATCAACGCCATCCTGCAGGAGCAGAATGGCTCCTCCTACCTTTTCCAAAGCGGCGGGACGAGGAACTTTGGAGTCAATGGCAACGCAAGCCACTCCGCGGCCTACAATTCACTCCTTCAAAACCCGCGATTTACATCGCTGAATGCATCGCCTGCTCCGCCCGCCCCACCGGTGATCGGCAGGCCTTATGCACCTTACGTGGGCCCGCAGGATCCTAACTGCGGCGGCGTCCCCGGGCCCTGCGGTCTGGCCAACGGCGGTGCGTTTAATATTTCGGTCGATAAGTACCTGCCCACCCCGTACAACATCACCTACAACTTTGGGCTGGAGCAGCAGTTCAAAAGCGGCTATCTTCTTCGCATTGACTATGTAGGCCGGCTGGGACGCCATCTGCTCGCGCAGGCCGACGCGGAACAGATCATCGATTTTCCGGATGCAGCTTCGGGGCAGATGCTGAGTGGAGCACTGGCCAACCTGACCACCTGGCTGCGCGCCAACCCAAATGCGAACCCTGCTTCGGCTCCAGCCCAGCCATGGTTTGAGCATGTCCTGCACCAAGTCGTTCCCGGGCAGACGAACACGGGCTACATCGCGTCGACGTTCGCTCCCTACCCGGCGCGCGGCGATGCCGCCGATACCATTCAGCAGATGGCCTATGCCGGCATGTTGCCGGATAATGTCGGCATGGCAGCCCAGTTATCGGAGAACACCTTCTTTACCGGCATGGGCTTCTCAAGCTACAACGGCTTGTTGGTCACGCTGCACAAGAACCTGAGCAGGGGGCTGCAATTTGATCTGAACTACACCTGGTCTCACTCGATTGATAACACCTCGCTTATCGCTAACTCGTATGCATATTCCGGTACCGGCTTCATCTGCGATGTGTTGCGCCCGCGTTTGTGCCGTGGAGACTCGGATTTCGACGTGACTAACTACCTGAACGGGAACTTTCTGTATCAGGTACCCGTGGGTCATGGCCGAACCTTTGGCGCAACCATGCCGCTGTGGGCCGAAGAAGCAGTCGGCGGCTGGCAGATCAGCGGTTTGCCCGTATGGCACAGTGGAACTCCGTTCGCGGCAAACTCGGTCGCCTTTTTAATGAGCTATTCGAACGAGGACCCTGCCCTGCTCACAGGCAACAAAGCCCTCACCAGGACTCACGTCAGCGTCAAGAACGGCGTGGTCTCTGATTTCAGCGACCAGGCAACAGCCATGAGCCAGTTCACAGCGCCGGTCGGCTTCCAGATCGGCTCACGCAATAACCTGCGGGGTCCGGGGTACTTCAACCTTGATCTGGGACTCGGCAAGACCTTCCCCATTTATCCGGAAAAGGTCAACCTCAAGTTCCGCGCGGATGCCTTCAACTCTCTCAATCACCCCAACTTTCAATCGCCGACTTTCACAGGCAACATGAGCCTGGTATCCCCGCCGAATGAGTTCGGCGTGATACCCGGTACCGTGGTGCCCCCCGGCAGCGATCAGGCCGCTCGCGTGCTCCAGGTCGCTCTACGCCTGGAGTTCTAACCTGCCGCACTCACACTGTGCATGGATGACGGCGGAAGCTGGCAGAAAGGTCAGGAAAACGCCATGAGTGCATCCGGCAAGAACACCTCGGCAGGCCTCTCGGGCCTGCCGGGCCTGCGGAGGCATAGGCATGCAGCGGCCAGGGGAAAAGGTGGCCGAACACAGAAAAGCCATCCGCATGCTTTCGCAACCGGATGGCTCGTATGTGTCTGATAGAAGATTGGGACCCGCTGGTGGACAGGGTCTGGTGATTGGTTGCGGGGGTAGGATTTGAACCTACGACCTTTGGGTTATGAGCCCAACGAGCTACCGGACTGCTCCACCCCGCTCTTTGATAGTAGCAACGTCGCCCCCGCGGGTCAAACCGGCAGGCACCTCGCCCACCACCGGCAGAAGCAGGCGGGACGGGTGCTCGCCCGAAAAGTACACCATCTGCACAGCCGGACGAAAATCTCCTGGTTGCGCCGTCATGATGCTGGGCACAAAGGTTTGCGGATTGCGGTCGTACAACGGGAACCAGCTGCTTTGTACCTCGACCACCATGCGGTGGCCCGGCAAAAAAGCATGGTCCACGCCATGGAGGCTCCAGCGGTACTCAAGCGGCGTGTCGGCGGCCAACGGGCCCGGCTTTTCAAAACTTTCCCGGTAGCGCCCGCGAAAAATCTCCTCGGCCACCATCAACTGGTAGCCACTCATCCTCCCGGTTTTGGGGTCGGCCGGGTACTCATCGATCAGCTTCACCACCCAGTCTGCATCGGTACCGGTGGTCGCAGCCCATAGATCGGCCTCCACTTCGCCCGTCACGGTCAGTGGCTTATCCAGCGCAACGCTGCGCCAGCACAGCTGGTCGGCCCGACCGGTCGAAGGCCGCTGATCCTCGGCCAGCCACTGGTACCAGTGCGAGCCCCTGGGGCTGTACGTAGCTTCGATCGGCCGCGCCCTGTACGGGACCGGTTGCGCCGGGTCCGCCGTGTACCGGCTTGCGCCTGCCGCATCGTTCCCACCCGGCTTGCGGAACGAAAGCGTCTGCCCGGTACCGAAATAAAGCGGTCGCGCGACGACGTGGTCCACGGGCGGCCAGGCCGCGTAATGCATCCAGCGATTGGTCCCGGTCTGGAACGAGGTGGTGTTCGCCAGGGTGAGCGGCGCGTCTTTCAGGTAGTGCTCGAAAAATGGGGCTTCCACCTCCCGCTGGAACTCCGTCCCGGTCGGCTCACCCCAATGGAGCGCGCCCAGCGAGTCCGCCGGCCCCCGCCACTGCCCATGGTTCCAGGGGCCCAGCGCCAGGCGCACGCTGCCGTCGCGGTCTGCGGCATGCAGCCGGGCGTACTCTTCCTGCGGCCCCCACATGTCCTCCTGGTCCCAGTAGCCGCCGACTTCAAGCGTGGGCACCTGCGGCATCTGGAGACGGTCCTCCACAGCGCGGCTGCGCCAGTAGCTGTCATACGCGGGGTGCGCGAGAAACGCCTGCCAGGTCGG
>CAXTYP010000038.1:0-13844 GCA_964248435.1 uncultured Acidobacteriaceae bacterium
CGGCGGAAAAGCACCGCCGGTTCGCGGAACGGTTCCTCGGGCGGGGCCTTTCGGCGGTGACACTGCGCGACGACACCGCGATGACGGCGAATTTCCTACGGGTCAGCCTCCCCGGGCCGGCCCCGGCCAACAAGCTGGTGACACTCCGCATCAAGGACGTCACGCCTGGAAGTGTGTCTGGAACCATTGTTCCCGAGTTGGAAAGCTAGCCACGCACGGGTTGTACCCCCCGGACGAAGGGCCCGGGGCCCCGGGCGACAAAACGAGCCATGGCAAAGACCGCACCCTGATCGCTGCCTCGACCCCCACCCTATTGCAACGTCCATGGATTGCCCAGGCTCGGGGGAAGAGAAGCCGGCATTCGAGAAGGTCATGATCGCCTCCACTCCCAAGTACGCGGCCTCCGGAAATTCCGGCGGATGGAAAAGCAAGCCCTTTCCGTGTAGGTGAGAATGGTATGCTGGATAAGCGGCGATATGGCTGCTTTAGCTGGAGTGGAGGAAAGTCATCGATAAACGTTCGGCCAAGCAGTTCATCCGGATCAACGACAAAATCCGCGCGCGCGAAGTGCGCGTCATCGACGACAATGGCGAGCAACTCGGCATCCTGCCGCCTTTTGAAGCGTTAAAGATCGCCCGTGAGCGCGGACTGGACCTCGTCGAGGTTTCGCCCAGCGCGGTGCCGCCTGTCTGCCGCATCCAGGACTACGGCAAATTCCTTTACGAAAAAGACAAAAGCGACCGTGCTGCGCGCAAAAAGCAGAAGATCATCGTCATCAAGGAAGTCAAGTTCTCCGTTACCGTGGACGAGCACGACTACCAAACCAAGAAGAACCAGGCGGTTCGTTTCCTGACCGAAGGCGACAAGGTAAAAGCCAGCCTGCGCTTCCGCGGCCGGCAGATGGCCCACCGCGACCTGGGCTACAACATCATCAACCGGCTCATCCAGGACATCGGCGAAAACGGCACGGTCGAGTTTATGCCGCGCATGGAAGGAACAACCCTCCACGCCATTCTTGCGCCGGGTAAGAAGATGCTGGCTGAAAAAGAAGCCGCTGCCAAAAAAGCTGCTCCCGCCGTCCCGGTCCCTGCTCCCAGACAAACCGCCCTTCCCGAGCAGCCCACGATCCAGTAGCGGTACTTTGCTACCCGGGAGTGCTTCCAGTCGGTTCAAAATCGCATCTACTTTCTTTGAAGAACCTGTTTCTTTTGTAACAAGTGGCCCCTGCTTCCCGTACACCCAGGCGGCCCTTGTACGAACCTCTCTACAACCGGTGAGAAGAACCATGCCGCGATCACTGACCATGCTGATGATTGAAACCGAGCAGCCCGAAGGGCTTTCCGCTCGAAAACTAGTGATTGAAACTGCCAAGCACAATGTCTTGACGGCTTACACCGCTCCAGAGGGTCTTAACTTGCTAAAACGCTTTCCGGCGATCGATACGGTGCTGGTTCACGCGCTTGTGCCCGACTGTGAGCAGGTCATCGCCGAAATTCTGACCATCACCCCGCGTACACCGGTCATCGTAGCCAGTCCGTCGACCGACCATCACTTCAAGGGCGCATCCTACGTCGTGCCCAGTCACCGGCCGGCAGCCTTGCTCCAGTTGCTTGCTGATAAGTTCGACGCTGCGACTGAGAATTAGCGACCCGCGCCATGTATACTGGCGAGTGTTGTCCAAAGCGCCTATCTCAGCAGGAAAGCAGCAATCACCATGCCCAAGCTTAAAACCCACAAGGGTGCAGCCAAGCGCTTCAAAAAGACCGGTACCGGCAAAATCAAGCGCGGCCAGTCCAAGATGCGGCACATCTTGACGTCAAAGGAAACCAAGACCAAGCGCAAGCTCGCCCACACCGCGCTGGTTTCGGATGCCGACTACGCCAAGGTCGCTCGCATGATCCCCTACGCCTGAGTCCGTGTCTGCCTCGGGGCAGACACGTGGGAGGCGCAGCAGCGCCGACCCCGAACACTCTTATCGTGGGTGTTCGAGAGACCCAGGCACGAGCGCGTGAAAAGGCAGCCTCTGCCTCCAGCCGCATATTTCAGTTAGTCAAAAGGAGCAAACCCATGCCACGCGTAAAACGTGGAACCAAGCGCAACGACCGCCGCAAAAAGATCCTCAAGCGCGCCAGCGGCTATTTCCTTACCAAGTCCAAGCTCTACCAGGCAGCGCAGGAAGCCGTCGAACGCGGCCTGAAGTTTGCCTATAGCGGCCGCAAACAGAAAAAGCGTCAGTACCGTTCCTTGTGGATCGTGCGCATCAACGCCGCGGCTAAAATCAACGGGATCTCCTACTCGCAGTTGATGCACGGCCTCAAGCAGGCCGGCGTGGAACTGGATCGCAAAATGCTCGCGGATATCGCGGTGCGCGATGAACAAGGGTTTGCCGCGCTCGTCGGGCAAGCGAAGACGGCTCTCGGCACCTCCGCGGCGGCTTAGCTCCAGGTCAACGGGGCTGATGGTGGCGCGCTCCTTTGCGGGCGCGCCTTGTTGCGTCGGACCACCGATTCCCATATCGGCAAAGGCACAACAATGTTTCCGGCGTCCGCATCTCCCTAAGTGGAGGAAACAACTTATGGCAAATGACGATAAGTCCGTCCGGAACCTGATCTCAGTGCTGCGCGATGGCGAGAAAGGCTTCGTCGATATCGGGGAGCACCTGGAGCACCCGGAGCATCGTTCTTTTTTCATGGAAGAAGCAAAGGTTCGCGGCAGCTATGCAAGTGAGCTCGAGCGCGCCGTGAACAGGGTCACCGATGCGGACGTGCATGAGAGCGGCACAGCGGCCGGTGCGGTCCACCGTACCTGGGGCGACATCAAGGCGCGCCTCGGCGGCGGCGATCACACTCTGCTTGACACCGCTGAGCAAGGCGAGGACGCGGCCAAAAAGGCTTACCAGGAAGTGCTGGACGATGCCGCGGTTTCCGACACGGTACGCGCCCTGGTTGCGCAGCAGTTTGAGCATGTCAAGCGCTCGCACGACCAGGTCAAGGGTTTTCGGAACGCGGCGGCCGCAGCCAAGTAACAGGATCCGGAGTACACAAGGGGTGTGTCTTGGCACACCCCTTCTTCATGCGCCAGGCGTTACGCGATAATGAAACATGATCCGCGCCTGGAACCGTGTTCTGCCCACCGTACCTGAGTCCTGCTACATCGACATCTCGGCGCAGGTTCTTGGCAATGTTGTGCTGGGCGAGCACAGCAGCGTTTGGATGAACGCCGTCGTACGGGGTGACGTGCACTCGATCCGCATCGGCGCACGATCCAATGTGCAGGACTGCGCCGTGCTGCATGGCATGCGGCACCTGTATTCCGTTCATATCGGCGAAGACGTCTCGATTGGACACAACGCGACCGTGCATGGCTGCGTGGTGGAGGATCACTGCCTGATTGGGATCGGCGCGCGCGTACTGAACAATGCGCGCATTGGTGAAGGCTCGATCGTGGCCGCGGGCGCGGTGGTGCCCGAAGGCATGGTCGTGCCACCTCGTTCGCTGGTCATGGGCCTGCCGGCAAAGGTGCGCCGTGCAGTCACCGATGAAGATTACGAACTTATCCAGATGTATGCGCGCAATTACCTGGACTACACGGCCCAGGCCATACGCGATCGTTAAACGCCTGCGTTCACGTTCTGACGATGTGCTGCGTATGTGCCCCAGATAATGCAAATAGGATGGAGCACAAAGAGGGCTGTGCCAGCGGTAAGGATGCCGAGCACGGCATAAAGAACGCCCATGATGATCGCGCCGACAAGCGTGCCGTACAACATGCCGAAGGGCCCGAGTAGTGCCGTGAGAACCAGGGCGAGGATGACGCTTTTGCGACCTGCTGCCATGGGTGGACGCCTCCTTGCGACCTGTTGAGAAAGATGGCACGGCGGGAAGACGGGTTGCCGTTCGCTTCCTTGCTGGTTCCCGCCGGCTGATAAACTGGCGTTTACCGACATGACCCCGTTGAAAGCTGTGCGCGGTACGCGCGATCTTCTTCCGCCCGAAACCGAGCTCTGGAACCATGTCGAAGCCACCGCGCGGCGCGTGTTCGCGCGCTACAACTTCGGCGAAATCCGCACCCCGATTTTTGAGGACACGCAGCTGTTCGCCCGCGGCATCGGCGAAGAAACCGATGTGGTTTCCAAAGAGATGTACACCTGGGAGGACCGTGCGCGCGCCGCGAGTGAAAAGGCGCAGTCGCTGACGCTGCGCCCCGAGAACACGGCCGGTGTGGTTCGCGCCTACATCGAGCATAAGCTGGGCGAGACCGGGCTGCTGCAAAAACTCTTCTACACCGGCCCCCAGTTCCGTCGCGAGCGCCCGCAAAAAGGCCGGTACCGCCAGTTCTTTCAGATCGGCGCGGAGGTGATTGGGCCGCCCTCGGCGGGCTCGGAATCTCCTCTGCGGGACGCCGAAGTGCTGGAGATGCTGGCGTCGTTTTTGGACGAGCTCGGTGTCACGGGATGGAAGCTCGCGATCAACTCCGTCGGGTCTGCCTCGGACCGGCCGCGCTACATCGCTGCCTTGCGGGAAGCTTTAAGCGAGGGCACACCGACGATGTGTGCCGATTGCCAACGCCGCGCCGAAACCAATCCCTTGCGCGTGCTCGACTGCAAGGTTCCCGAAGACCAGCCGGCCATCGATGCGCTGCCGAAGATCGCCGACTTTCTTGACCAAGCCTCTGCCGAGCACTTCGCAGCCGTCCGCGCCGCGCTCGACGCCTGTGGGGTGCCGTACACCGTCGACCCGCGCCTGGTGCGCGGCCTCGACTACTACACCCGTACGACCTTTGAGTTCACGCATGACGCCGGCCTCGGCACCCAAAACGCGCTGCTCGGCGGCGGCCGCTACGACGGCCTGTCGGAGATGCTGGGCGGCCCTCGAGCGCCGGGCATTGGCTTTGCCATCGGTGCGGACCGGCTGGTGTTGACCCTGCAATCGCAGGCGTCCGGCGTTGCAAGCGTGTCCAAGGCCGACGTGTTTATCGCGCCGCTGGGCGAAGCGCAAAACCCCGCCGCCCTCGCCCTTGCCCGCGAACTGCGCGCCGCCGGACTCCGCGTCGAGCTTGGCGACGGCGCATTCCGCCTTAAAAAGTCCTTCGAAGTCGCCGACAAGCTCGCCGGCAAAATCATCCTGCTCGGCGAGGACGAGGTCGCAAGCGGCATACTGGCAATAAAGGATTTCGCAAGCGGCGAGCAGACCAAGGTACCGCGCGGCGAGCTGCGAGATGCTTGTTTTTCGGCTTCAAGGGCGCGGTAAGACAGGCAAAAAGGAAGCCTCACGAACACGGATTGGCATACAAGCTAATCTAGAGGACGCCGCGGGCTATTTCATAAAAGTAGCCTGGTCGTACACAGCTTGTGCGATACGAGCGATGATGCTTTCACGAGTGGCTTCGTCGGCTCGGCTATCCGTAACGAACACAGCGATGGCGAGCTTGCGTCCGTCATGTAGAGTGACCAATCCTATGTCGTTGGTAGCAGCTGTTACACCTTCATGAGTTCCGGAAGAACCAGTCTTGTGGGCAAGAACGGTTCCGGGAGGAAGTCCGGCGCGAAGTCGACCGGGTCCAGTACCAGCGTCGGTCATGGTTTGTAAAAGAAGCGCATTGGCCACCGGCGATACAGGAGGATCGCTCACGAGGCGTTCGAGCAACTGCACGGCTGCCGCTGGTTCCATCCAGTCTTGATATTGAAGATTTTCGTCACGGTCCAAATCACGCTCAGTGTAGAGCAAATGGAATCCAGGGATTCCCAATGCGTGCATGTAGCTCTGCACGGCAGGGGGACCGCCAACAAGGCGGATCAAAACCTCTTCGGCACCATTGTCACTTTGCCCCACTGCCAAGCGGACAATGTCTCGCAATGTCACATCGACATTGGCTTTAGGGTAGCGATCCGTAAGAGGACTGTAAGAACCCGGAATTATGTCCGTCGGCAGAAATCGTACCTTTCGATCCAGTGTGACGTCCGTAGGTTCTCCAGGTCGCTGATCGGGCAACAGTTTCCCCATGTCCGCCATGTGCAAGGCTGTAAGCGCAAGGGGAAGTTTGTACATGGACTGCATCGGCGGGTGATTGTGAGGGTTGAGGTCACAGTTGAGCTTCGTGCCTGGAAGCATGCAGGAAACACTCACAGTTCCTCCCGCATTCTTCGCAATCATAGAGATTCTGGACTGAAGCGGAGTTTGAGAAATTGCGACCGATGGAACTATGGCGAGGACCAAAGCAAGCAAGCGCATTGCCTAATGGTAGCGGGCGTATAGGGCTTCTAGATCCGTTTCACTCCGGTGGTAGTAACAAGCCGGATGCGTGCTTCAAAGCCGAAGTTCAATCCTCATTTCAATCCTCAAAAGTCGGCCTTTCGTCGGGAACCCATCAGCATGGCCTTGGAAAGGAGCTGCATCGTCTTGGCCCTTCCCTTGCGTTCACGTGTACCTGGTAAGTGTTCGAGGCATTGTGGCACCCCTATAAACCGAAGTTGCTGGAGGACACGTCGAAGCTACGCTGGCTGGGACGAGCAAGTACACTAGGACTCAATCCCGCTCAGCACTTCCAATCGCTTCCAAAGGAATCCTCTTTTTGCTCGACCACCTCAGCACCCTTGAACGCACCGACACCTGCGGCGCCCTGCGCGCTTCCGACGCCGACCGCGAAGTCACCCTGCTCGGCTGGGTCAATCGCCGGCGCGACCACGGCAACCTCATCTTTCTCGACCTCCGCGACCGGTACGGCATCACGCAGATCGTGCTCGACCGCGACCTCGCACCCGAAGGTCACGCCAGGGCCGAGCACGTCCGCCCCGAGTACGTCGTCGCTGCCATCGGCACCGTGCGCCTGCGTGGCGAAAACGCCCGCAACCCCAACATGCCGACCGGCGAAATAGAAGTCGTCGCGCGCGAGCTCCGCGTGCTCAACGATGCGAAACTCGCCCCTTTTTCGCCGGCCGAGGACGCCATCGCGAACGAGGAGCTGCGGCTCCAGTACCGCTATCTCGACCTGCGCCGCCCCGAAATGCAGCGCAACTTCCTGGTCCGGCACAAGGTCGCGATCGCGGTGCGGCAGCACCTGTCCGCGCTGGGCTTCCTCGAGGTCGAAACGCCCATAATGACGCGGTCGACGCCTGAAGGCGCGCGCGATTACCTGGTGCCCAGCCGCGTTCACGCGGGCGAGTTCTATGCGCTGCCGCAGTCGCCGCAGCTTTTCAAGCAAATCCTCATGATCTCCGGCTTCGACCGCTACTTCCAGATCGCGCGCTGTTTCCGCGACGAGGACCTGCGGGCCGACCGTCAGCCCGAGTTCACCCAAATCGACCTGGAAATGACGTTTCCGCAGCAGGACACGATCTTTGCAGTCGTCGAAGGCTTCATGGCCGCCGCCTTTGCCGCGGTCGGCATTCACCTGCCCACGCCGTTTCCGCAGATTACCTATGACGAATCCATGCGGCGCTTCGGTATCGACAAACCCGACCTGCGCCTGCCCGGGCTCACCCATGTTCGCGACGCGTTCTCCGCCGAAGACCTCGCCACCCTCGGTATCGATGCCGCTTTGCCGATCGTCGCTGTCCGGATCCCCAACGTCGGCGAGCTGTCCCGCAAGGAGCGCGACGACAATCGCCCACTGTTCGACCCTCGCAAGGGTGCAAAGCTGATCGACGACCTCAAGCGTCTTGAAAAGAGCTTTCCAGCGGCGGTCACCACCATCCGCGAACGGGCGGAAGCTGCTCCTGAAGACCTGCTGTTGCTGGTCGCCGGTGACGCGACCGCAACCGTGAAGCTGTCGGAGACAAAGTCGCCGGGACGGCTCTCCGAACGGGAGATCGCCGTGCTCGCGACCGCCGGCAACCTGCGTGTCGAGCTCGCCCGCAAGTACGCGGACCGCCACGGTGCATTTACCGCGACAGAAGGGGTCGTCCAACAAGCCGCCACCGCGTTGACGCAAACCCTGGGCGGCGGCTACCACGCCGGGCAAGGTGACCCTTCCGAACTTGCGAAGCCGCAATCCATCGACGGTTCGGTCGCGTTTCGACCGATGTGGGTGACGGATTTTCCCATGTTTGAGCAGGACGCGGAAACCGGCCGCTGGCTGCCCTCGCACCACCCGTTTACCTCGCCGCACGAGGGGGACATGGACCGGCTTTCGTCCGACCCGGCATCGGTCCGCGCACGCTACTACGACCTGGCGATGAACGGGCTCGAGCTCGGCTCGGGCTCCATTCGAATCCATCGCAAGGACGTGCAGGCACGCATCTTCGAAGCGCTGGGCATGGACGAAGCCGAGGCCAAGGCCCGCTTCGGATTTTTCCTTGACGCGCTGGAGTACGGCACCCCCCCACACGGCGGCATTGCGCTCGGGCTGGACCGGATCGTGATGATCCTGGCCGGCGCGGGCTCACTCCGCGAGGTCATTGCTTTTCCGAAAACCGCCAAGGCCATCGACCTAATGGTCGACGCGCCTACCCCGGTCAGCGAACAGCAGCTACGAGAGCTGCACATCCGCACGGTTTCAAAGAGCTAGCCGAGCATGCGCAGGAGCTGGAGCACGGTCTTCCAGTTCCTGGCGGTAGGGTCGCCCGGCACGCCGGGCGCGGTACAGCTTAATGCCAGCTTTGATCGCCCAAAACCATGGGGAAGCTGAAGGAACAGCTCACGCCCGATTGCCGCAACCTGCTCCTCGCCTGCCCGCCTGCTTTTCAGCTTTTGGAAAACCGCATCGGGGAGCGGTGCCGCGAAAAAGACCACATGCAACTCGTCCGCAGGGGCAAGGGCAAACGGGTTCGCCGCCACCATGGCCCGTAGCTCTTCCCGGCCCCGCATGGCCACCGGCACGGCAAACCCGAACCGCCTCTCGATCGCGACCGCCACCTGCTCCCTAGCCATCACCGAGGGTCCGCAGCAAACCAGGTTCCCGCTTTGGATGTAGGTCGCCACCTCAGTGCAGCCAAGCTCGCGCCCAAAAACTTCTCGCAGTGCCGCCATGGCGACTGGGTGCCGGCCGCCCACATTGATCCCTCGCAGCAGCACCAACCAGCGCGTTTGGCTGGATGGAGGTCCGTCCACCAGCCTACTTGCCTCGCCGTCCAATTTTGTACACGATGCCGACCGCGCCGAAAAACTCGTTCTGCCCAATCCCCGAGTAGCGCGTCGGCTGGTAGTCGGCCGTGAACCGGATCGCGAATCGCGGGTCCACCTTGTAGTCGGCCCAGCCGCCGATCGCATACGCGGTCGCCAGCTGGGTGTTGTACACGCCAATCTGTGCCGGCTGGATCCCGGAGCCGGAGTACCCCTTGTCAAACGTGCCGTAAGTGCCGCCCCCCAGCACGTGCATCCCGGCCGTGTACTTGTCCGTTTGCAGCAGCCGCAGTGACGGCCCAAACAGGAACAGGTACTCCGACATGGGCGAGGTCGCCGGCAGGTTGGTCGGCGCGGCGCTGTATGGGTTGGCCGGCAGGTTGTAGGTGCCGTACACCCCGCGAACCGTGCCTTCCACGCCAAACACGTGGCCGAACCAGCCCGTTGCCGAACCCTCCCACCCGAGCAGGTTCAACGCTCGCACCTGGTGCGCGTAGCCCGGGTTGAAGTGCGAGTAAGCCGCACCGCCCACGATGTCGAATCGCTGGTTTTCCGTCGCGCCCGCAACTGCCGGTGCTGTCGCCGTGATCTGCGCCTGCGATGATGCAGCAACGCTCGCGGCCGCAAAAGCCCCAAGCCAAAGGTGTTTCCCAAATTTCAATGCACATCTCCCTCAAGCGCCCGAGCGGCGCGAGGCTGCCAAATCGGGCGGCAGCGTCCTTCCCTTAAGAATACCGTGAGCCGAATCAACGTTCCCGCCCTGCCATCCGTTCCTTTATGGAGAGCCTCCGAAAGTGGTCAGCGCGGCCGCTGCAGCAATGTCAACAGGTGCGCCTCGATCGTCGGCCACTCCCCAGGCAATATGCTGTACACGCACGTGTCACGCAGCGTGCCGTTTTTAGCAAGGTCGTGGTTGCGAAGAATGCCGTCCAGCTTGGCACCCAGCCGCTCCACCGCACGCCGGCTTTCCCGGTTCAGCGAGTGCACGCGAAGCTCCACCGCAATGCAACGGAGCTGCTCAAAGGCGTACCGGAGCAGCAGCAGTTTCGCTTCCGTGTTCAAAGCGGTCCGCCGCACCCTCCGTGCATACCAAGTCGTGCCGATCTCGACCCGCCGGATGGCCGCATGAATGTTCATATAGCTGGTCGTGCCCACGATCTCGCCGGTCCGTGTTTCCATCACGGCAAACGGCAGCATCTGTCCCAACCGCCACAGCTCCAATCGCCGGTCGATCTCAGCCGCCATCTCTTCCGGTGCCGGCACATAGGTGTACCAAACCTTCCAGACTTCCCCGTCACGCACTGCTGTTTCAAGCGCGCCGCTGTGCTCTCGCTGTAAAGGAATCAGCCGGACGTATTGTCCGTCCAGGATCACAGGATCAAGTGGCTGCGACAAACCTTCCAGCATCCCGCTCAGTTCATCCAGCTACGATCGTTCGGGTCGCGCTTGCCCTTGGAAGGGCTCCGATGAGCATCCGGATCCACATACCGGCCTTCGCTGTCGAAGCTCACATCGCGATTCTGCTTGCGCATGTACACTTCAAACTTCTTTGCGGCATTGCGGCGCTTCCAACGGTAGTAGTCGTTGCGCAGGTCGAGGTAGCGCTGCCCCGTCGCGGCTGTAAACCCTCGTCTCGGCGCTCCCTTGATATACAAGTAGCCCGCCAATGCTCCGCCCAGCTGTGCCAGCGCATACACCCTGTTCTCGCCAAACACCTCGGCCAATGCGAACAACATATAGATGGCGACCAGGTATTTGGCTCTCATCTGCATAGGCAGAGGGAACAACGTGAACTGCAGATCGCCGTACAATACGGCAAATGCGATCAGCAGCCCGAAGATGCCGCCGAACGAGCCCACCAGGCCCGCCGTGAACAAACCGCCCGACGACGCTGTCGCATACGCAAGCGCGACCGCCGACAGTCCCGCGCCAACCACCGCGACAAAGTAAAGCTCCGCAACCCAGCGGCTGCCGTGATTGGCCTCAAGAAATGCGCCCAGGAACCAGAGCGAAAGCAGTTCCAGCGCCGTGCCCAGCAACCCGCCATGGAGAAAGCAGTAAGTGACCAGCTGCCATACTTCGCCGTGCGCAACCAGCGCCGGCGTGAGCGAAAACAACATCAGCAGCCGAGCTGCCGCCTCCGGCACGGCCAGGCGCAGCAGCAGAAACGCGAAATAGATGCCGACATTCCACACGACCAACGTGCGCGTAAAGCCGCGAAAGTCAGGAAAGGCGAGCATTCCGGCAGAGCGGGGAGGCATATGGGGATATTGTCGCAGGTTGCAACAGATTCCGGACTGAAAACTCAGGGGCACTGCCGCAGTGTTCCCATTTCAGGAATGAGCGACCCAGCTTTCCGTCGCCTTCAGGGCTTCGATCTGCAAAAGAGCTTTGTTATTCGTGACCAGCACGGCACCGGCGGCGACCGCATGGGCGGCGATCAGCAGGTGGAGCTGGCCCCCGGTTTGACCGGCTTCCTCGTGCTTCGCCCTCAGCAACCCATAAACCCGGGCCTCTTCCCGACGCCAGGGCAGTACCTCAATCTTGGCCAAGAATTTATCGATCGCTCTCGCCAGTTCCGCCATGCCGGGTCGCCGGGCAACAGCATAGCGCAGTTCCGCTTCCGTGATGGACGACAGGCAAGCGCTTTCTCCATGTTTCAGCCCAGCCAGCCGCTCACGTGCCAGCAACGACCGCCCTCGCAGCACATCGCTCACGGTGCTTGTATCAAGCATGTACCGGCGGTTCACAGCTCGTCGCGTCCGGGTGCCGCTCCCCGTGCCCGGTCGCCTTCCGTCGCCAGAAAATCTTCCGGAAATTTAACCGCATCCAGCGCGGCATAGATGCTCTGCCAGCTGCCCGGCCCTTCTGACAAAATCAGGTCTCCCGTCACCGCATCCCGGCGCACCCGTATCTCTTCTGTCTTGAACCGAAACTCGGCAGGGATCCGCACTGCCTGGCTACGGCCATTCATAAACACTCGGCTGGTTTCTCTCATGTCAATAATATATACCGTGGCATCTATCAACACAGACTTTTTGTCACCGTACCGGGTACGGCACCACGGCGACACTCCCGTGTCCCGCTGCATCCACGGCACGCACTCCAAAGATCACGTTGTCCTTTGAAACCGGCAGGGTAGCCGTCCCTTCCCCGCCGAACTTCGCTGCGGCGGCCTCGTATCGCCACTCCGCATCCGCCAGCTCGCGCCAAACGATCTGGTACTGGGTACCCGCCGGCGCGCCCAGGCCCGGCTGCCACTTCAATGTGGTGTTGTTATCCAGGTTGCTGGTCACAATCTTGACCTCGACCGGCGGCGGCGGTGCCAGCGCCAGAGTCGCCAGGGTCGCCGCGTTCAGCCGCGCCACTTCGACGACATAGCCCATATCCACATACTGGATCAGGTCGCCGAACTGCACCCCGTTTTCCACCCGCACATTCTGGTGCTGGTGGTTGAAGTCCTCGCGCCACTCTGTAAACCGCACTGCCGCAAAACCCTCGCCGTTGAACGAGGTATGGTCGCCGCCCCGCAAAAAGCGGTCTCGCCGCATCTCCAGTATTGGGTGGAATCCTTGCGGTCCGTGGCCGAGGTACGTTGCATCTGCCCCGCTTACCGCCCGCGCCACCTCGCGCGAAGGCGAATCGCTTTCGTAGCCCAGCAATTCAATCGTCTTGATCTGCTCGGGCGTCGCTGTTGCTGGAATTCCCTCGGAAAACACCCGTACCGCCCGCTTGTCCCGCCCCGGCTCGCCCGGTGTCATATTGCCGCCGACAATGTCGTTGTTCAGCACCGCTTCCAGCGCTACATTCCCAGCCTTCAGCATCTTGGCCAGGTGGCGGCTGCCGTTCAGCCCCTGCTCTTCGCCTGCGACGGCGGCAAAAATGATCGTCGCCGGGAACTTCATCTTCGACAGCGCCCGCGCGCACTCAAGCGACACCGCTACGCCCGAAGCATCGTCGTTCGCTCCCGGTGCTGGGTCCGTGGTGTTCTCGTTCGTGGTGTTGCGCGAGTCATAATGCCCCGTCACCAGCACCGTCCGGCTATCCTGCGCCGGGTCAGTCCCTTTCAGCACCGCGTACACGTTGGTGATGGTCGTCGGCACGGGAATCCGGCTCATCGGCTGCTCGGTGAACGTGTCCCGCTTCACCTCCAGGCAGCCGCCGCAAGCCTGGCTGATCGCCGTGTACTGCCCAAACAGCCAGTCCGCCGCTGCCGTCACCCCCGTGTGCGGGGGCAGGTTCGGTGTCATGCTCGAAAGCGTGGAGCGGTTGCCGAAGCTCACCAGCGTCGTAATGTCCTGTCGAATTGCGTCCGCCGAGATGGTTCGCAGGGCGGCCTCAATGCGCGGGTCGACCGGCTCGGCGGCCAGCGGGCTGCCCACCAGCTGGAGATCGTGCAAGGGGGTCTGCCCCCGCCCTTGTACGTTCGCCATGGCGAACCCCATCACCAGCACAATCAGTCCGCGACCTGTACCCCAACTTTTCTGCGCCACTCTGCTTTCTCCCCATCCCGTTTCCGCATCTCTAGCCTCAGGCAGGGTGGCTCCGTCGCACAAACGCCGAAACAGCCCCGCCCCACTGAAAACAGGGGACCCGCGCCCCTGTTGCTCCCAACCTTACACCCCAATTTGGATTCCGGAGGAACTTCATGCTTTGCCCTGAATGCGAGAGCCCACTCGATATTGATACCGACGACATAGAAGAAGGCGATGCGGTAACCTGCGATGAGTGCGGCACCGAGTTTGAAGTTGTCGCGACCGATCCTCTCGAGCTTGCTCGCACCGA
>CAXTYP010000039.1:0-13650 GCA_964248435.1 uncultured Acidobacteriaceae bacterium
ACCGCGCCCAGAAATACTGCGTCGCTGGCAAGTGCTGCCTCGCGCGTCGCGTCTGGTAGCGGCGTCCCCGCAGCGTCGATCGCCGCCCCGCCGATCGGCGCCTTTTCAAACCGGAAGCGATGGTCGCCGTGCGCGGCGACGGTGCGCAGCACCTGCAGCGCTTCTTCCGTCACCTCCGGCCCAATCCCGTCGCCCGTCAGTACGAGAATTTTCAAATCCATCCCAACACCCCTGTCCTACCACGCCGACCTGCGCTCCGAACGCGGCCCATCACTGCGCCACCTTTTCGCTCGCCTCGCTGGTTTCGCTCGCCTCGCTCGCCTTGGTCGCCAGCGTCACCAGGTCCTGGTCATAGATCGATTTTTTCTTATCCGCCAGCGTCGTGAAGGCCGCGTACGCCGCGTCCAGCTCCGCCGGTGGAAGCACAAATCCCAGCTCCGCCAGCCGCGAACGCAGCGCCGCCCGCCCCGAGTGCTTGCCCAGCACCAGGCGATTCGCCGGCTGCCCTACCGACGCCGGTGTCATGATCTCGTAGGTCAACGGGTTCGCGAGCATCCCGTGCTGATGAATTCCGGCCTCATGCGCAAACGCGTTTTCGCCCACAATCGCCTTGTTCGGCGCCGGACGGAACGAGATCGTCTCCCCCAGCAGCCGGCTTGTGCCGTACAGCTTCTCCAACACGATCCCGCTCGATACCCCGTACCGGTCCGCGCGCACCGTCAGCGCCGCCGCAATCTCCTCCAGCGCCGCATTGCCCGCGCGCTCGCCGATCCCGTTGATTGTGCATTCCACCTGCCGCGCCCCGCCCTCGATGCCTGCCAGCGTGTTTGCCACCGCGAGCCCCAGGTCGTCGTGGCAGTGCGTCGACAGCACCACGCCGTCCATCGGCACCCGCGCCCGCGCCCATTCCTTTACTGTCCGGTACATCGCCGCGTACTCTTCGGGCGTCGAGTACCCGGTTGTGTCCGGCAGGTTGATCGTGGTCGCCCCCGCTTCCACTGCCACCGCTGTCATCCGGCACAGAAAATCGATGTCCGTGCGCGTCGCATCTTCGGCTGAAAACTCCACATCATCCACGTAGCCTTTTGCCAGCCGCACCATCTCGCCCACCTGCTCAAGCGCCTGCTCACGGCTCATCTTCAGCTTCCATTGCAGGTGAATGTCCGAGCTCGCCAGGAACGTATGGATTCTTTGCCGCGCCGCCCCTTCAATCGACGCCGCTGCGCGCTCAATATCCCCGCGCCGCGCCCGCGCCAGTGATGCAATTACCGGTCCCCGGATCTCGCGCGACACTCGCCGGATCGCCTGGAAGTCACCTTCCGACGAGATCGCGAACCCGGCTTCGAGCACATCCACGCCAAGCGCCTCGAGCGCATGTGCCAGCCGCAGCTTCTCCTCTTCCGTCATGCTGCAGCCCGGCGACTGCTCGCCATCCCGCAGTGTCGTGTCGAAGAAGATCACCTTGTCCTGCCCGTGCTCTACTGCTCCCGTCGCCATGCCTTCCAGTCTTGCACTCCCATCAACATAAATCCAATCGAAAAAACAGAACCCTTCCATAGGCTATGCTTATATGCAAAGGCGAGAGCACACCGCCTGCTACTTTTCCTTATGGATTTGACCCATCTCGAAACTTTTCTGGCCATCGTGCAGGAAAAAGGCTTTTCCCGCGCGGCGGCCCGCCTCCACCGCACCCAGCCCGCGGTCAGCCAGACTATCCGCAAGCTGGAGGAAGAACTGGGCGAGCGCCTTTTTGAACGCGGCAGCCGCGAAGGGGCGCTCACCACCGCCGGCGAGGTTCTGCGCGGCTATGCCGAACGGCTTCTCCGCTTGCGTGGCGAAGCCTTTAGTGCCATCGGCGAGCTGCGCGCCCTTGAGCGCGGTCGCCTGACCGTGGCGGCTAACGAGTACACCTCGCACCTGCTGCTGCCCGCCCTCGCCGCCTACCGGCAAAGCTGCCCGCAGATCGAGGTCGTGATCCAGCGATCACTTGCCAGCCGCATTCCCGAGGCGGTGCTCGACCGCTCGGTCGAGCTTGGCATCCTCACCTTTGTTCCTGAGGAGGAAGAGCTCCTCGCCACCCCGGTTTACGAGGACGATGTCGCCCTGGTCGTCAACCCGTCTCACCCGCTCGCGCGCGCCGGTTCCGTCACCGTGCGCGAGCTGGGCGCACTGCAGTTCATCGGCCACGCCGTCGCGTCACCCCTGCGGCGCGAGGTCACCGAACTTTTTCGTCGCTCCAAGACACCCCTGCACATGGGTGTCCAGCTGCCCAGCCTCGAGGCCATCAAGCGCTTTGTGGCCATTGGCGGCGGGGTTGCCATTCTTCCCGGTCTTGCAGTGCTGCAGGACGTGGCGCGTGGCGAACTGGTGCGTGTCCCGGTGCCGGAGCTGGACTGGAAGCGCCGGCTGTGGCTGCTCCAGCGTCGCGCCGGAACGCTGTCGCACGCGGCCGAGGCGTTTGTGCGAACGCTTCACGCCCTTGCCGAGGGGTCTTTCAAAGGAGAAGGTGGGCGGCCTTCCCGGCGTGTGCGGTGACATGCTCCGCGCCAAGCACCGTCCGCCTCCCTGCCCCAGTGGTTCGCTCCTGAGACTGTGCGTCCCTTTGCTGCCGGAGCCGCCATCGTCGTAGCGGTTCACCCGCTGCCGTGATCAGCACCACCGCACCCAGGACGGTGAGACCCTTTCCCGGTCGCTGCATGGTGCCGGTCGCAGGAATATTCGTCCACCGCGCCGCTTTGCATTGCGTCCTCCACGCAGGGGCTTCTGTGCCGGTCTGGTTCGGCTCGCTGCCTCCTTTGTGCCGGGCGTTGGCGCCGGATGCAGAAGCCCTGCGCCCCTGCCGAACATGCCTGGATGAGCTGTAGCTTAGAATTGCGATTCACTTCAAAGCTCCTTTATCCGAGGCTTCACTATGTGCTTTTCCGCAACAGCAAACTTCGTCGGCAGCGCCATTCTAGGCGGGATCGGCATCGCGACCCTGCGGGAGGTGCGGCACCGCCGGCAACTCCTGTTTGCGAGCATGCCACTGCTGTTCGCCGTTCACCAGTTCACCGAAGGTTTTGTTTGGCTCGGGCTTGACGGCATTCTTCCTGCTTCGGCGGCGCATGATGCCGGTGCTGCTTTTGTGTTGTATGCGCAGGGGCTGCTACCGTTTGTGCTGCCATTGGGCGTTTACCTGATTGAACCGACGGAAGGAAAGCGCCGCCGCATGCTGCCCTTTGTTCTGCTCGGCGGCGGGCTCACCCTGTACATTCTGTGGGGGCTGATCGCAGTGCCGTTGCAGGTGTATCAGCGCCACCATTCCATTGTTTACGCCGACCCGGCGACGACCAATATACCGGTTGCAGTGTTGTATGTGATCTCGACCTGCGGCGCATTGTTCTTCTCCGGACTGCGATACCTGTTTGCATTTGGAGTTGCCAACCTTGTGGGGCTTTTAACCGTCTCTATCGTCATGTCGTACGCGTTCACCTCGATCTGGTGCGCTTATGCGGCTGTGATCAGCGTGCTGGTCTACTTCCATTTCCGGCAGCAGTTGTCGCCCACGGAGTACCCAGCGCTCGCGTAAAGGAGAGAGTCACCATGCGGAACGACGACGAACGGCAAGCCCGTGTTCTGGCCGCCATGTCAGCAGCCGGACTGGATGCAATCGTGGTCGGCTCGCCCAGCGAGGTGCTGCTGCTGGCCGGCTACTGGCCGGTCATGGGCGGCAGCGTTGCCGTTGTTTCCCGCGAGGGTACCCGTTTCCTGGTGCTGCCGGAGGATGAAGTCCACCTGGCCGAGGCCATGACCTCCGCGACGCTGGTGCCGTACAAGCCGGCGGAGAAAGACCGCCTCACGCTGCCCATGGAAGCGCTTGTGCATGCGCTTTCGGCTCCGCTTGCGTCCGCGCTTCGGCAGATCGGTCTGGGGCGAGCGACGGTCGGATTGCCGGCAGGCAGGATCATGCAGCCGGCCAGCTATCTCGCGCAGGTGGAGTTCCGCGCGGCCTTGGCCGAAGCCGTGCGGCAGATGGAGCCGGATGCCGCGTATCCGGATTGCGCCGCCGCGCTGGCTTCGCTGCAGGCCGTGAAGACACCTTCCGAGCTTGCCCGGATGCGCGCGGCCGCCGAGGTCGCCTCCGATGGTTTCCGGGCCGTTGAGCAGTGGTTGGAGCCCGGTCTGCGCGAGGCGGAAGTGGCCGCGCATGTGCATGCGGCGTTTGCTTCTTCGCCGCGTGCCGAAGCTTTTGAGCGCAGCTATGGTTCCTTCTTCTGCATGTCAGGGCCGAACGCGGCGCTCGCGTCAGCGGCCTACGCGCATACGCGCCAGCGGCGCTTGGAGCGGGGCGACCTGGTGATGATCCATGCGAACACCTGCGCTGACGGCTTGTGGACCGATCTGACGCGCACCTACACGGTGCGGCCGCCTGTTCCGCGTCACGTGCAAATGCGCGCCGCGATCGACGAGGCCCGCTCCGCGGCACTCCAAGCCATTCGGCCCGGGGCGAGCGCGAGCGCGGTGGACCGGGCAGCGCGCACCGTGATGGAGCGGCATGGCTTGGGCGAAGCCTTTAAGCATGCAACGGGACACGGTGTCGGTTTTGCCGCGGCGAACCCGGACGCGTTGCCGCGCATACACCCGCAGTCCCCCGACGTTCTGGAGCCGGGCATGACGTTCAACATCGAGCCGGCCGCCTACTTCGACGGTTACGGCGGTATGCGGCATTGCGATGTTGTCGCCGTAACCGATGCAGGGCCGGACGTACTGTCCCCTTGGTAAACCGAGGCACCGCGAAATGCGCGAGGAGTGCAAGCCATGATCGGAGCCGTCACTATCACGCGAGGCGAAGCCCGAGTCTACACAGTGCCGACCGATGCACCCGAAGCAGACGGCACCTTTGCGTGGGACAGCACAACCATGGTGCTGGTGCAGCTCGCGGCCGGCGACCGGCAGGGTCTCGGCTACACCTATGCGGACACGGCGGCCGGCAAATTGGCTGCCACGCTGATTGAAAAAGTTGTGATCGGCACCGACATCTTTGCGCACGGCGCGACGCTGCAGGCGCTGTTTCGGGAGGTACGCAATGCGGGCGAAACCGGCCTGACCCGGATGGCGATCGCGGCCATTGACATGGCCCTGTGGGACCTGCGGGCCCGGCTGCTCGACCTGCCGCTTGTGAACCTGCTGGGGCGCGTTCGCGACGGCATCGCGGTGTATGGCAGTGGTGGCTTTACCACCTACTCCGACGCGCAGCTGGAAGCGCAGCTCGGAGGCTGGGCCGCCGATGGCTTTGGGATGGTCAAGATGAAGGTCGGTACCCACCCCGCGGAAGACCCGCGCCGCGTATCGGTGGCTCGCGGTGCGATTGGTCCGGAGGTCGAGTTGTTTACCGACGCGAACGGCGCCTACACGGTGACGCAGGCGCTGGAGCTGATGCACCGGTTTGCGGAGTGCGACGTGCGCTGGATGGAGGAGCCTATTTCGTCCGACGATCTCGCCGGGCTGCACCAGTTGCGCGCTCGCGCGCCTCTCGGCATGGAGGTCGCCGCCGGCGAGTACGGCTACAACGCCTGGTACTTCCAGCGCATGCTCGATGCCGGCGCGGTTACGGTGCTGCAGGCCGACGCGACCCGTTGCGGGGGTATCAGCGGCTTTCTCGATGCCGCGGCCCTGTGCTGGGCAGCCAACATCCCGCTTTCCGCGCATTGCGGGCCCAGCGCTCACCTCCACGTGTGCTGCGCCGTGCCTCGCGCCGTGCACATGGAGTTCTTTCACGATCACGCCCGTATCGAGCGGATGTTCTTCGACGGCTTTTGCGAGCCCGAAGGGGGCGTGATGCGGCCCGACCTCGCCCGTCCCGGCCTGGGCCTCGACCTCAAGGAATCAGACGCGGCCCGTTACCGGGTCTAGACAGAAATGCATTGCAAACCGGAAAGCAGGGAACTGAAATGGCCAAGCACGTAGCGGATTTAGTTGTAGAGCGGCTGATCGAGTGGGGCGTGGATACCATCTTCGGGTTTCCGGGCGACGGCGTGGATGGATTTTTCGAGTCATTGCGTACGCACCAGGACCAGCTGCGCTTTATCCAGGTACGGCACGAGGAAGCCGCCGCGTTCGCCGCCTGCGGCTATGCGAAGTACACCGGGCGGCTCGGCGTTTGTTGCGCAACCTCCGGACCGGGCGGCATTCACCTGCTGAACGGGCTTTACGACGCCAAGTCCGACCTGCAGCCGGTGCTTGCGATCACCGGCCACACCTTTCACGACCTGATCGGCACCGCTTATCAGCAGGATGTGGACCTCGACAAGCTGTTCATGGACGTTTCGGTTTACAACGAGCGCGTCATGGGCCCGGCGCACGCGGTCAACGTGGTGGACATGGCGATTCGCACCGCTTTTGCAAAGTCCGGCGTCGCGCATATTACGATCCCCAAGGACATCCAGGAGTGGGAAGTTTCCGACAAGCATCGCAGCGCCGCCAACATCGCCAAACACAGCGGTGAGTGGGCTGCAAAGAACACGGCCAGGCCGGCCGAGTCCTTGCTGCGGCAGGCCGCGGAGGTGATCAATGCCGGCGAGCGCGTCGCCATCCTGGCCGGGCGCGGCGCGCTGCACTGCCGCGAAGAGCTGGGGCAGCTGGCCGAACTTGTGGACGGTCCGATCATCAAGCCGCTGCTCGGCAAAGCCGTGGTGCCCGATCGCAGCCCTTACACGACCGGCGGCCTGGGCCTGCTCGGCACCGCCCCTTCGGTCGACGCGATGGAAGAGTGCGACACGCTGATCATGATCGGCACCAGCTACCCCTACATGCAGTTCCTGCCCAAGCCGGGGCAGGCCAAGTGCGTGCAGATTGATTCGGACGGTGCACGCATCGGGCTCCGTTACCCGACTGATGTCGGCATCACGGGCGACTCCAAGGCCGTGCTTACCGCGCTGCTGCCCCTGCTCAGAACCAACAGAAAGACTGGGCTGTTCGGCAACAAGAGCTTCCTGAAGAAATCACAGGAGCGCATGGTGAAGTGGAACGAGTTGATGGAAGAGCGGGGCACCGTGCAAAGCATGCCCATGAAGCCCCAGGTCGTGACGCACACGCTCAACAAGTTGCTTCACGACGATGCCATCGTGACGTCTGACTCCGGCACGATCGCGACCTGGACCGCGCGCCACGTGGAAATGCGCGGCAGCATGATGTTTTCACTGTCGGGCTCGCTCGGCACCATGGCTAATGGGCTCCCGTACAGCATCGGTGCGGCGGTTGCTTATCCCGGCAGGCAGGTCGTCTGCGTTGTGGGTGACGGCGGCCTCACCATGCTGATGGGCGAGCTCGCCACGCTGGCGAAGTACAAGCTGCCGGTCAAGGTCATTGTTGTCAAGAATAACGTTCTGGGCCAGATCAAGTGGGAGCAGATGATCCAGGACGGCAACCCTGAGTTCGGGGTGGAGCTCGAGCCGATCAACTTTGCCCAGGTCGCGGAAGGCTGCGGCGTACGCGGCTTCACTCTCGAGCGGCCCGAAGAAGCCGAGTCTGTGCTGCGCGCCGCGCTCGCCCACGACGGGCCGGCCCTGGTGCAGGCCGTGGTCGACCCGAACGAACCGCCCATGCCGGGCAAGATCAAGACCGACCAGGCCATCAAGTTTTCAAAGGCGCTTCTTCGCGGGCAAAAGGACGCTTTGAAAATCATCAAGGACGTTGCTTTTGATGAAATGCGCGAGGTGGTGTAGTGGCGGCCGGCGATGTACAGGAGCTCGAAATCACAAGTCTGACTCTCACGGCAGCGCATGCGCTGCGTGAAGGCCGTTTTCAGCGCAGCTTGTCGCTGCTGACGGCCGTCACCAGCGTCGTGAGCGGCCTTGAGGTGGCTTATGAGCACTACAGGGGCAGCTTTAGCCGGCGTGTGATGTACACGCCGGTGATCCTGAGTGTGCTGCTCGCGCTGGCGGGGCTGGCCGCCACCTTCAGCCGGCGGGTGGCGCGAACGGTGCTGCGCTTTGTGGCGGCCGTTACGCTGCTCGACGCGGCCGTCGGTTTTTACTTTCACGTCCGCGGCGTCCATCGAAAGCCCGGCGGCTGGCGTATGCCCATGACAAACATCATCATGGGGCCGCCGATCTTTTCGCCGTTGCTGTTCGGCACCAGCGCGTACCTGGGGTTGATCGCTTCGTACCTGCAGCAGGAAGAAGCCGCGGGCCCAGCCTCCACGACGGGCAAAGATACCTGGCTCGCCCGGCTGTTGCCTTCGAGCGAAGGCCGCGAATTGCTTTCGGTGGAACAGGACCTGCGCGAAGGAAAGTTCCAGCGGCAGGTGGCCATCGCAGCGGGCATTAGCTCGTTGCTGAGCGGATTTGAAGCGTACTACTCACACTACAAAAACAACTTCAAGTACAAGGTGCAATGGTCGCCGGTGATTATCTCCCCATTGCTCGCCGCGGCAGCCTTCGGCGCGGTCGGCAGCCGCCGCGTCGCGGTCACGGCACTTCCGGCGATGTCGGTTATTGCTTCGGCCGACGCGGCCATCGGCTTCTACTACCACCTGCGTGGGGTGCTTCGCCGCCCCGGCGGACGCAAGCACCTGGTCTACAACGTCATCTATGGGCCGCCGATTTTTGCCCCGTTGCTGTTTGGCGCCGCGGGCATGCTCGGGCTGCTTGCCAGCCTTTTGCGCCGGAGGAAAGCATGAGCTTGTTCAAAATTGCACCCGCTCCCAAGCCGAGAAACGTGGAACAAGGGAGCATGGACGGGCGCGACCCCGCCCTGCGCCCTACGGACCCCGCAACCGGCGAACCGCTTGTGCCGCGTTCGGAACCCGGCTACTACCCCGGCTTCAGCACGCTCGGCCAGGAAAACTACTGGGATAAAGCCACGCGCGACGTTGTGACGCATCGCGTGGAAAAGATCCCGGAGCGCAAGCACTTTTCCGAAACGGAGTGGGCTTTCTGGACCGCGGTGTTTGATCACCTGATTCCGCAAACAGACCGCACCGCCGATCGGCAGATTCCGATCGTGGCGCAGGTCGACCACCGCCTGCATACCAACCAGATTGCCGGCTACCGGTACGCGACCATGCCGTCCAACCGCGAGGCTTACAAGCTGGGCATGGAAGCGATCGAGGCCGAGGCGAAGCACCGCTACGGCGGCGAGTTCCGGGTGCTTCCGTACAAGCACGCGGACCTGGTGCTGGCGGCGATCCACGACGGAAAGCCCGAAGCGGCGAAAGAGATCTGGAAGCGCATGTCGGTCCATCGCTTCTGGCAACACATCATGAACGATGCCATTGAGTCCTACTACGCCCATCCCTGGGCGTGGGACGAGATGGGCTTTGGCGGCCCGGCTTACCCGCGTGCCTATACACGGCTCGAGGGCGGCGAGCCGGAGCCGTGGGAAGTCGCGGAGCAGCGTTACAGCTGGGCCGAACCCAACGCGGCCGTGTCCGGCGAGCGTCGGTCCATCAGCCATGTCCACACGGAATCCGGCCAGCACAGCGATGAGAGGTCAAAATGAACACGCCGATCGGGGGAGCCTTTAACGGCGCCAAACCAGCCGAACACACGCTTGGGTCGTTGCAGCGAATCCACGTGCCTGCCCGGCGCTTTCGCGATTCAGAGGAGGTCGACTACGTCGTCATCGGCGTGGGCTCGGCGGGCGGCGTGTTGCTGCAGCGACTGGCCCGCGCGGGGTTCAACGTCGTCGGCCTGGAAGCAGGCCCGTTCTGGGACACGGAGCGCGACTGGGTTTCAGACGAGGCCGGCGCGCACGACCTGTATTGGGAAGACCTCCGGATTACCGGCGGCTCGGACCCCCTGGCCCTGGGCGCAAACAACAGCGGCAAGGGCGTGGGCGGCGGCTCGGTACACTGGGCCTCATTTTGTCCACGGCTGCACCCTTCGGACTTCGAGGTGTACACCCGCGACGGCGTGGGCGTCGACTGGCCCATCAGCTACGACGAAATTCTGCCCTACTACGAGCAGCTGGAGCTGGAAATGCCGGTCGCCGGGCCCGCGTACTACCCCTGGGGCCACCCGCACGGCTATCCCTACGGGCCGCACCCGATGGGTGGGGTCGGCAATGCCCTGATCCGGGGCTGCAGCGCGCTCAACATCCCCGTGTCCATCGGGGGCCCGGTCGCGATCCTTTCCGGTTCGCGCGGCGACCGCCCCCACTGTATCTATCGCGGCTTCTGCATCCAGGGCTGCAAGGTGGGAGCCAAGGCCAGCACGCTGGTCACGCATGTGCCCGACGCTCTCCACAAGGGCGCGGAGATCCGCGACCGGTCCATGGTTTCGCGTATCGAGCTCGGCAAAAATGGCCGCGTCACCGGCGTCCACTACTTCGACAACGAAGGCGTGACGCACTTCCAGCGCGCCCGGGCCGTGATCGTCTCCGGCTATGCCATTGAAACGCCCCGCCTCCTGCTGGAGTCCGCCTGCCCCGGCTTTGAAGGGGGGCTCGCCAACGGCAGCGACACCGTCGGGCGATACCTGATGGCTCAAGCCGGCAACGTGGTGCTGGGCCGTTTTGACCAGCCCGTGCGCATGTACAAGGCGCCGCCGGCCCATGCGCTCACCGAGCAGTTCTACGAAACAGATCCCAACCGGGATTTCGCCCGCGGCTTCGCCATCCAGACGGTCGGGCCGCTGCCCATTGCTTTTGGCAAGCAGATGCTGGCCTCCAAGCAGGCCTGGGGCTGGGGCCTGCGGCGCGAAATGATGGACTACAACCATTGGGCCGCTTTTGGGATGCTGGGCGAGATCCTTCCATGGGCCGAGAACCGCGTCACGCTTGCCGAGAACCGCGACCGGTTCGGACTGCCGGTGGCGCATGTAAGTTTCAACCTCCACGAGAACGACAAGAAGCTGATCAAGTTTGGCAAAGACAAAACTATGGAGGTGATGCATACGGCCGGCGCAGAGGAGGTGGTGCAGGAAGCGCGGTACGCCCACCTGGTCGGCGGCGCGCGCATGGGAGCCGACCCGTCGAGCTCGGTTGTTGATAAGTTCGGCCGCTCGCACGAGATCGCAAACCTGTTTGTTTGTGACGGCAGTATCTTTCCCACGCAAGGCTCAGCCAACCCGGGTCTTACCATCCAGGCGCTGGCCGCGCGCACGGCCGATTACCTGATCGCGCAGGGCGAGGCCATTTTCAATTCTGACCGGCGCGACATGAGCACGCCCCGCTTTCGGCCCGAGCTCGCGCCCCCCGACACCTGGGGTCACGGGGTTCCCCGGTTGAAGTAGAGCCTGGCGCTTCGGCGCCGGGCACCCTGGGAACCAAATCCGGGTCAATGGCAGGCCTGGCCCACGCCGGCGGAGGCGCTCGCGGTCTGGCTTGCCGAGCTCAGGAGTCGCGCGACTCCTGGCTTAGAAAGAGTCTCGCCCCGCCGGGGCATGCGGGGACGCGTTCAGAAAAGCAACCAGTTCGCCGCGGTCACGAAAGGTGAAAACAGGCGATTGTCCTGGTCTGACTCCGCCATTAACGGCTTGCCTCCCTGGTAAAAAGGCGAGTTGCGGTCCAGGTCCATTTCCCGCGATGTAGCTGTTGTTCGCCGATCCATTTGCATTGCGGATGTCGCTTTGCATAGATTTTGCGACCGTTGCGCAAAGATTTTGCGACCGACGAAAACTTGTGAGGCTTAGGGCAAAGTCTGTATACGAGCGAGTATGTGCCGGAAGACGCGAACTAGGTCGACCTGATCGGCTTTCCTGAGCGTTATCGTCCGGGCTGAGGGATTGGAACGTGTGTTCGGGGCAAAGAAGGTAACACCTGCGGCTCCGTTCTGCTGCCTTGGACAGCGCTCGCTAAGTTCCGCTGCGAGGAGTTGAGCCTAGAGACGAAGTACGGCGAGGTCGACATCTTCAAGCGCAGGTTGTGGAGCCGAAGGTTCGTGTTCGGGCCGGCCTTCTGGGTCACGGATGCGCTCCCCTTCGCGGAACAGGAGGATCGGGGCCTCAAGCAGCACGGAGGCCCGGCGTGCATCTATTGCAGGCCCGTCGCTCTGGATGTCCTGCAAAATCGAATCGAGCACGGCACCGGGCCTTTCAACGGAGAGGTGATTTGCGAGCCGAGAGCACGGCATCTGGGCTTAAGCAAGCCTAGCGAGCAGGATGGGAGTTAGAGGAATCGCTTGATGGAGCAGGACTTCGTCCACTCGGGCGAGTTCAAGCAGAGCGAGCAGGAGGGCGACGCGGACCTCGGGCGCGGGTTGATCCTCGACCACGATTCAGTCGAGATGCCGTGCAGGCGGGGAAGGGAAGCGATGCGCTTCCGAACGGATGCGATCTGCTCCTCGACGGTATAGAGGTCCGGGCGGAACCGGCCCGGTATTGCCCCGGGCATTGTTTTCGCTATGAAGCTGGGCGTGCAGCAGAGCGCGCCGAGCTGCCTCCAGCACGTCGGCGATGGTCGGAGCCATGGAGTCCGCCGTGGGCGATTCCTTACAGGTAGGAACAGAACCGGCGGCGGCGCAATCTCCGGCAGCAAAGCCGGCCTCGGCAAGCTTCTCTCCGAGTAGAGCGGCGGCGGCGCGCATGGTCTCGTGGTCGAGGGTGGCGCGAATTGCGGGGATACGCCCATGCCATGTGGGGATAGCGGGCATGGATGGGGGATAGCACGGCCATCGCATAGAGTCACGAGTGTGACAAATAAGCATCAACTCTGACATCCGATAAGTGATGGTTCTCAGTTGTTGGCCTGCTACAGTCCTCCCGGGAGCCTGTTTCTAGAGAAACTATCTGGCGTAGGTCTTTTGCCGCGTTTGGCGTACAGGTTCCCGCTATAGCGAGCTTTCCACCTTCGAGCTTTTCCGGGGCCGTTGAGGCGGCACCTCAAGAAACGGAACATTACGTACGTCAAGGCAGATGGAGTCGTTCTGGGCAATTCCGGGCTCAGGCGGCAGGCTTGAGGACGGTTTGATAGAGAGTCGGGCGGGCGATGCCGAAGCCGGCGGCGATCTCGGCGGCCGGGGCGTCGGCGCTTTGAGTAGGGCGCGGATGGTCGTTATTCTTCGGCGGAGCGCTTGGGGGGCCGTCCTCCGTTGCGGCCGAGGGCGCCGGCGCCTTGAGACCGGCGATGGTTCTTTGCGGCTCAGGTTATGCTCGAACTCGGATAGAGCGGCGAAGACGTGAAACGCAAAGGCTCGACCCGACCCACCTCCAGCATGCCTTTCCACTCGGCTGGGAGAGTATCGACGACACTAGCATATCGTCCTCCTTGGGCAGATTCAGCTTGCCATCCGGATTCATGACCGGGCTCTTCCAGCTTGCCTGCAGGATGATTACGGTCGGCGCAATCTGTCGAACATCGAGCAGCTGTAACGGTGGCGCGGTGACGTCATGATAAGGACCTCCGGGATTGTGCAGGAACCCAAGGGCCTTCTGGACTGCGGCCCGACCCTCGACGAGCGTGCCGAATCGGTTGACTGTGTTGGCGTCGGAGGTCTGGAGGAGCCCGAGTTGTTCGGCGTCGTGATGGTTCCAGGCCTCAATCCATTTGTTCAGGAACTCGTTCGCCGTTGCACGGGCCGCGGAGGAACTTGTCAGTTGTTCACTTTCGAGGACAGGGCAGGCCACGAGTGCGGCTCCTGTCACGAGGAAATTGCGTCGGGTGATCGAAGAGGTTGTCATAGGGAGACCGCAGTCTCGCGGCGAGAACTGAGCCTAGAAGCGGTCTCATAAA
>CAXTYP010000040.1:0-13468 GCA_964248435.1 uncultured Acidobacteriaceae bacterium
AATCGAACGAGGCCCCAACGAAGGGAAGTTGCTCGGCGGCGGCCTGCGTGACGGCGATGTTGGAAAGACCGCGCTCGGCGGCGGTTTGGGTCACTGCCTGGAGCATGGCCGGGGCAATATCGCAGGCGACGACCTGCTCCACATGCGGCGCGACACGGTACGAAACATGACCGCCGCCGCACCCCAGGTCGAGCACCTGGGCAGACGGGCAACCGCGCACAAGGTTTTCAAGCTGGAGGAGATCGTCGCCAGTGCTGTGGTTCACACTGGCGAGATAATCCCTGGCGCGCGACTGGTAGTGCCGGGCTACGAACTCCTGTTGGGATGAGTTCACGCGGGGATTTTAAGCGCGCAGGCGGGCCAGCAGGTCCTGGGGGTGAACCGGCTTTGCGAGGATTTCAAACTCGTGGCCCTGCGACCGGGCGCGATCCAGCAGATCAGCCGTGGCGGCCTGGCCCGAAAACAGCAGAATTTTGCATGTGGGCAGCATGGTGCGTATCTTGATGGCGGCGTCGATCCCGTTCAGGTCCGTCATGATGACGTCCGAGATCAACATGTCGGGTTGGAGTGTTTTTGCGGTTTCCACCGCCTTCTCGCCGCTGTAAACGGCGGTCGCCTGGAATCCGCTTTGATTGAGAATGATCGCCAGCGTGTCCGCGATCACCCGTTCATCATCCGCTACCAGAACCTTTGGCTTTTCCGAAAATTCCTGCATGCGCTCCTTTGTAAACCTCCCGGCATCTTTCCGGCAACGCCGTGCCATGAGGCTGACACAGAACGGCCCGGGGAGGAAGTACTTTGTCCTTTCCAATGATACGCTGGGGCCAGGTGCATAGTTTCGTCCTCACCTCCCTGTTGATGCCAAAGGCTGCGTAGCCGAGCGCGGCGCTTTGACGGTTGGGGCGCGTCCGAGCACAACCAAACAACATGAGTGGAGCGAGCGTGCCATGACCGATGACGCGATCATCCGTGCCCAGCGAATCGAAAAGTATTACGCCCAGCCGAGCGAAAATCGCATCCAGGTGATCGCACCGACCGACCTGAGCATTGTGCCGGGGGAGATCGTGGCGCTGCTGGGACCGTCGGGCTCGGGCAAGTCGACCCTGCTGCGCATGCTCGCAGGGCTTTCCCAGCCTTCGGGCGGCGAGGTGTTCTGGCACGGTCTGCCGATCCGTTCACAAAAAATTAACGTATCGATCGTGTTTCAAAGCTTTGCGCTCTTTCCCTGGCTTACGGTTTTAGAGAATGTGGAAGCGCCTTTGAAGGCACGGGGGCTCGCGGCGACAGAACGGCGCGAAAGCGCGCTCAAGATTCTCGACACGGTGGGGCTTGACGGCTTTCAAAGCGCGTATCCGAAGGAGCTTTCGGGCGGCATGCGTCAGCGGGTCGGTTTCGCGCGCGCGCTGGTGGTGGAGCCCGAGGTGTTGTTCATGGACGAGCCCTTTTCGGCGCTCGATGTGCTGACGGCAGAAAACCTGCGCTCGGAGCTGCTGGAACTTTGGGAAAAGAAGACCATTCCGACCAAGGCCGTGTTCCTGGTGACGCACAATATCGAGGAAGCGGTACTGCTGGCCGACCGCATAATCGTTCTGGGCCGCAATCCGGGCCATGTCCGGACCGACTTCAAGGTCACGCTCCCGCACCCGCGAGATCGCAAGAGCGGTCCATTCACGCAACTGGTCGACTACATCTACAAGGTCCTGACCCGGCCGGACGTCACGCCGGAGGCGCCGCGCTTTGAGGCGGGCCGGCCGGTGCGCGATCAGCGGCAGATGCACTACGAGATGCTGCCGCATGCACGGCCGGGCGGCATTGCCGGGCTGCTTGAAATGATCATCGACATGGGCGATGCAAATGGCCGCGCCGATATCTACAAGGTCGCCGACGAGCTCGCGTTTGAGATCGACGACCTGCTGCCCATCGTGGACGCGGCGCAGCTGCTGTGCTTCCTCAAAGTCGAAGAAGGCGACGTCACGATCACGCCCGAAGGCCGCCTTTTTGCCGAGTCGGAGATCCTGGCGCAAAAAGACCTATTCCGCAAGGCCGCGACGGACCACGTGCTGCTGCTGCGGCAGATTACGCGAGCCCTGAGCAACAAGCGCGACCACACGGTGCCCGAAGAGTTTTTCCTGGACATGCTGGACGAACAGTTTTCAGACGAGGAAACACGCAAGCAGCTGGAAACCGCGATCAGCTGGGGCCGCTATGCGGAGCTGTTCGATTTTGACGGCGGGCGGAGACGGTTCATCCTGCCGGAGGATGAGGAAGAAGAGCTGGAAGTTGAGAGTGCGGAGTGAGCGAGGGCAAACAGCCGCAGCACACCTATGCCCGCGCCCTGCTGACCGAGCGCTCGTGGCCGTTTGTGCTGGACCTGGGTATCGGCGCGGTGCTGCTGGCCGCCTTTTACGGCATCGTGCTGATCGGCCGTTACTGGGCCCAGGGCGCCGTGCCGGAGGTTGCAATCTCGCTGGCCCCGCGTTCTCTCCCGGCGTATGCGTTTTACTCCTGCGTCCGCATCGCGATTGCCTATGTCCTGTCGCTGATTTTCGCGATCAGCTATGGCTACCTGGCCGCGTACAACAAGCGCGCCGAGGCCCTTTTGATTGCGACCCTCGATATTCTGCAATCGATCCCGGTGCTTTCGTTCTTACCCGGCGTGATGCTGGCGATGATCGCGCTTTTTCCCACGCGTCAGCTCGGCCTCGAGCTGGGCGGCATCATCGTTATCTTCACGGGCATGGTGTGGAACATGGCGTTTTCGTTCTACGCCTCGCTCAAGGCCATCCCGCGTGAGCTGCAGGAGGCTTGCCGCATCAACCGCTTTTCGCCGCTGCAACGCGCGTTCCAGCTGGAGCTGCCGTTTGCCGCGATCGGGCTGGTGTGGAACTCGATGATTTCGGTCGCGAACGGCTGGTTTTCGCTCATGATCTGCGAAATGTTCCAGGTCGGCACGCGCAATTTTCGGCTGCCGGGGCTGGGCTCGTACCTCCAAACCGCGGCCTCCGACAACAATACGCGGGCCACTGTGTACGGGCTGCTCACCGTCGTCTCGATCATCGTAGCCACCGACCAGCTGCTGTGGCGGCCGCTGATCGCCTGGTCCGACAAGTTCAAATTTGAAAGCGTGGAAAGCGCGGACCGTTCGCGCTCGCCGATCCTTGATCTCGTGCGCCGCTCCAATATGCTGCAGCGCATCCGCGAGCACACCATCGACCCCCTGTCGGAGCGCCTTTATGCCTCGCTCGCGCGTGGTGAAGGCAAGCGCGCCGGGGCTATGCCCGACCCCGAAACGCGGCGGCGCTCTTCGCTCGCGCTCGCGGTGCTGGGCACCTTTCTGCTGCTGGTGGCGAGCCTGGCGGTCTGGAAAGCCGCGCTGATGGTCCGTCACCTGCCCTTGTCGGAGTACCGGCAGCTGTTGCTTGGGGCGGGCGCGACCCTGCTGCGGGTCATTGTTGCGCTGACGCTGGCGGCCGCGTGGGCGGTCCCGGCCGGGGTTGCTATTGGCTTCAGCCCGCGCCTGGCGCGCATTGCACAGCCTTTTGCGCAGGTCGCGGCCAGCTTCCCGGCGAGTGCCCTGTTTCCCCTGATCCTGGTCGCGCTGTTGAAGACCGGCGCGGGCCTGGGCTTGTCGGCGATCGTGCTCATGATGCTGGCTACCCAGTGGTACATCTTTTTCAACGTCATCGCGGGAGCCATGGCGATCCCGACCGATTTAAAGGAAGTCTCTTCCCTGTTCGGCTTTTCGCGTGCCCAGCACTGGCGCACGGTAATCCTGCCGGGCATCTTTCCTTTCCTCATTACGGGGCTGATTACGGCCTCGGGTGGAGCCTGGAATGCGTCAATCCAGTCGGAGTACTTCAAACTGCACAACCATGCGCTTTCGACCATTGGGCTCGGCGCAGACATCGACCAGGCCACCGACAAGGGAGCTTTTCCGGTGCTGCTGCTGGCCACCATCATCATGGCGCTGGTGGTGGTGACCATCAATCGCCTGCTGTGGCGGCCCTTGAACCGGCTGGCCGAGACCAAGTATCGACTGGACTAGAAGACCGGCCTGGAAGCCCGGACCGGAAGCCCAGACCGGAAGACTGGCCTGAAAGACTGAAGCGCAGCCCGTCAGGATCGAGGGTCACTCGATTCCATGCGCGGGAAGGTCACTCCGGTCATTCATGAATTACCATGGCAGTGCCCGATGCCCATCTCACGCTTTCACCGACTTCTTTCGAGCCTGTTTCTGGTTGCCGCGATCCTGATCGCTGCGAATGCCTGGCTTGCGTTTCATGCCGAGCAGGTCCTGGCTCGGTCGGAGTTCTGGGTCACACATACGCTTGAGATCCTGACCGACCTGGAGCATGCATTGCGCACGGCGTCGGACGCCGAATCGAGCATGCGCGGCTACGTGCTGACCGGCGATGAACACTACCTGGGGGGCTACAAATACGCGATCAACACCCTCGATGAACAGTTTGAACAGCTTCAACGCCTGGTGAGCGACAACCCATCGCAAGCGGACCGTATGCAGCGTGCCCGCATCCTGGGGCAAAAGCGGATGCATGCCCTGCAGTTCGGGGTGGAACACCGGCGGCTGGAAAAAGGGGACGTGATCAATTCCCCGCTCAGCTTTGCCCCGGGCCGCGCCTTGATGGCCGCTTTGAGCAGTGCTGTGTTTGGGGCCGAGCAGGAAGAGCGCAACCTGCTCCAGCAGCGTTTGCGCGAGTCGGCGCGCGCCCGAACCGAAGCCAAAGCGACTATCGCACTGGCCAGCTCGCTGGACATTCTCTTCGTCGTCTTATCGCTCTGGTCGCTCTCCTATGAGCGACGTTTGCGCCAGCGTGCCGCTGAAACTACGGCCCGTCTTGAGAAATTGCAATCCGTGACCGAGGTGGCGTTCACCCAGCTCACGGTAGGGGAGCTGACGACAGAGCTGCTGGCGCGATTGCGCGTGACCGCGGCGACTGACGCGGTCGCCCTGTGTCGCTGGTACGGTACGGAGATTGAACTGGTGGCCGCCGAAGGGGTCACGGCACACCCCGGGGAGCGCCGCCCGGTTCGCGCTGATGGACCGATGGCGGAGGCAGCCCGGTCCGGGCAGGCGGTCCGTGTGGACGGTGAAGCCTTGCGCGCCCTGCCCATTGAGGCGCTGCACGGCGGCATCGGTTCAGCCCTGATCGTGCCGATGACGGTCTCGTCGCAGGTGATCGCAATGCTGGTCGCCGGGCGAGAACGGCATGCGGCCTTTTCGCAGGCGGATGAAGAGCTGTTGACGCTGGCCGCGGATCGTATCGCACTGGCGCTGGATCGCGCCGCAGCCTACGACGCGGAACGCGAAGCCCGGCACGCGGCGGAAAAGAGCGCGGCCGAGATCCAGGTGCTGAACGCGGTCCTGGAGGAGCGCGTGCAGCAGCGTACCGCCGAGCTCGAAAGCACGAACCGCGAGCTGGAAGCGTTTTCCTATTCTGTTTCGCATGACCTTCGCGCGCCGCTGCGATCGGTGGATGGCTTTTCGGTGGCACTGGAAGAGGACTATGGCCACCTGCTGGAAGGTGACGGGAAGCATTACCTGGGACGCATCCGCGCCGGGGTGCAGCGCATGGGGCAGCTGATCGATGCGCTTCTTCAGCTGTCCCGCATTACGCGCGCGGAGCTGAGTCCGGAACGGGTCGACCTTTCTTCGCTCGCGACCGGCGTGGCCGAGGAAATTACGCACGGGCTGCCTGGGCGCTCGCTGACATTCTCGATCGAGCCTGGGCTCGAAGCCTCGGGCGACCCCCGATTGCTGCGGGTGGTCTTTGAGAATATGTTTGGCAACGCAGCCAAGTTCACCGGCAAGGTCGCCGACGCCCAGATCAGCTTTGGTTGGTCACCCGAGCGCAAGGCCTATTATGTGCGTGACAACGGAGCCGGGTTCGACCAGCAGTATGCCGGCAAACTTTTCGTAGCCTTTCAACGTTTACACGGTGAAAAGGATTTCCAGGGCTCGGGTATCGGACTGGCAACGGTGGCGCGTGCCGTGGCCCGGCACCACGGTACCATCTCGGCTGAGGGCGCCGTGGGCCGGGGCGCGACTTTCTGGTTTACCCTTGGGTGAGGAATGTGATGGCAGGTAGCCGATTGATTTTTCTTGTCGAGGATGACCCGGACCACGAACTGCTGACGATTCGTGCGCTCCGCAAATCGCATATCGCGAATGACGTCAGGGTAGCCCGCGACGGCGAGGAAGCCCTGGCCATGTTGTTCAGCGAGGGCGAAGACGCATTACCGGCGCTGCCGCAAGTCATTCTGCTCGACCTGAAGCTCCCCAAGGTGGACGGGCTGGAGGTGCTGCGGCGCATCCGCGAGGATGAACGGACGCGCATGCTGCCGGTCGTCGTGCTGACCTCGTCGGACGAGGAAAGCGACATTGTTCGCTCCTATAAACTGGGCGTGAATAGCTACATTCGCAAGCCGGTCAACTTTTCCGACTTCAGCGAAGCCACCCTGCAACTCGGGATGTACTGGCTGGTGCTCAACGAATGCCCCCCGTCCCTCCAGTAAAGGCTGAGCACCCACCCGCGGCCCCGGTGCTGCCGCGGCCGTTGCGCGTTCTGCTGGTTGAGGACAGCGTAGACGACGCCTTGCTGCTTCGCCGCCACCTGAGCAAGGCCGGCTTTGCGCCGGAACTTTACCGTGTCGAGACCGCGGCAAACATGCGCGCAGCGCTTTCAGAGCGCTGGGACTGCATCCTGGCCGACTACAACCTGCCCCAGTTTTCAGCCCCCGAAGCCTTGCGGCTGTTGCAAAGCACGGGGGCCGATATCCCGTTCATCATGATGTCAGGGGCAATTTCGGAGGCAACCGCCGTGGCCGCCATGCGCGCCGGGGCGCACGACTATGTTTCCAAGGAAAACCTGACCCGCCTCGGCCCTGCGATCGAGCGCGAACTGGCCGAGGCTGCCAGCCGGCGCGTCAAGCGGGCAACGGAGCGAGCCCTGCAATCGAGCGAGGAGCGCTTTCATCGCCTGGTGGAAGCGACGCCGCTGGCCTTGCTGATCTGCGACACAGACGGGCAGGTCAACTATTCCAACCGCAGTGCGCAGCGGCTGCTCGGGTATGACTCGATCGAACCCGAAGGCGGCGGCGTGGCCCTGGCTCCGGTATTTTCGCTCGAGGACTTCGGGCCCCGCCCGGACGACGTCAGCCCCGAGCGGCACGTCGTGATGGGGCTCCGGCAGCGCATCGATGGTCACCGGGAAGAAACCTGGGAGGCAACCTGCCGCCATGCGGACGGCACTGCGATTCCCGTGCTGATCGGGGCAGCCTTGCTGAACCCGGAAGCCGACCCCAAAGACCTGCAGCTGGCTGTGTTTTTTGTCGACCTGAGCGCGCAGAAACAAGGCGAAGAAGTGCTGCGAAGAACCGAAAAGCTGGCTGCCGCCGGCCGGCTCGCGGCCTCCATCGCGCACGAGATCAACAACCCGCTCGAAGCTATCACCAACTGCCTATACCTTCTGGAACAAGCCACACTGGATGAGGAGTCGCGCTCGTACCTGTTGATGGCGCAGCGTGAACTGGACCGCGTGACCCATATCACCACGCAAACCCTGCGCTTTTACCGCCAAAGCACGGGGCCGACCCGGACCGATATCGCGGAGCTGATCGAATCCGTACTGGTGCTGTACGAAGCGCGCATTCGCGATCATGGCATCGAGGTGATACGCGAATATGCGGAGGCTCCGGCTATGGTCGCGCTTGAAGGCGAGATTCGGCAGGTGCTGGCCAACCTGATCGGGAACGCGGTCGATGCCATGATGGGCGGTCCGGCACCGCGGAGATTGATATTGCGTGCCCGCCCGTGCTGTTCGGTTTCCACCGGCGTCCCTTCGCTCGCCATCGTGATCGCGGACCGCGGCAGCGGCATGAGCCCGGCAGTTTTGCGGCGCATCTTTGAGCCCTTTTTCTCGACCAAGGGCATCACCGGCACGGGGCTTGGGCTTTGGGTTTCCCGCGAAATCATCACAAAACACAGCGCCGCCGTGCAGGTGCGAAGCCGGGAAGGTGTGGGCACGGTCTTCCGGCTTGTTTTTCCGTTGGTGTCAACCCCGGACGCCCAGCCGTATGAGACCAGCCTACCGACGCTGAGCTGAGCTTTGGTGGTGATGCCACCTGTAAACTAATGTGAGTGGAGCAGGCTCAAACAATGACTTTTTTGTTTGACTCTTGTGCCCCTTTCGGGTAACTTAGCAATTGAAGCCGCCTTCTGCTAGCACTCACCTGTTGAAGTCGCCAGCGAGGGGCCGCTTACTACATCAGCATTTCCCCTGCGGCCCAGCGCGGCAGGTTCCACAAGGAGAACAAAAGCTATGGCAACCAGCACCGTGACGTCCACCTTTACCCCCCTGCATGACCGGATCCTGTTGCGTCGTGTTGAAGAAGGCGAGTCTATCCGCGGCGGCATCATCATCCCGGATACCGCAAAGGAGAAGCCCCAGGAAGGCGAAGTGATCGCCGTGGGCAAGGGTAAGTCGAACGACGAGGGCAAGACCTTTCCGCTCGATGTCAAGGCGGGCGACCGTGTTCTCTTCGGCAAGTATTCCGGTACCGAGATCAAGATCGACGGCGAAGAGTTCCTCATTATGCGTGAGGAAGAAGTTTTGGGCATTTTGAAGAAGTAGTTCGACAAGGCACTTCGGAATCGCGAGTTAGAAAAGACCATCACGACTGACCAAAAAGTTTGAGGAGATAAGCAGTTATGGCAAAACAGATTCTGCACGGAGAAGATTCCCGCCAGGCGATCCTGCGCGGTGTGAACCACCTGGCGGATGCCGTCAAGGTGACGCTCGGCCCCAAGGGCCGCAATGTTGTGATCGAGAAGAAGTTCGGTTCGCCGACCATCACCAAGGACGGCGTGACCGTGGCCAAGGAGATCGAGCTGAAGGATTCGCTCGAAAACATGGGCGCGCAGATGGTGCGTGAAGTCGCCTCCAAGACTTCGGACGTGGCCGGTGACGGCACCACGACCGCGACCGTTCTGGCGCAGGCGATCTATCGTGAAGGCGTAAAGACCGTCGCCGCCGGCGCGAACCCGATGGCGTTGAAGCGCGGCATCGACAAGGCCGTGGAAGCGATCGTTGGCAAGCGCGACGAGCAGGGCACCGTCACGGGTGGCGCGCTGAGCCAGTTTTCGAAGCCGGTCACGGGCGAAATGATAGCCCAGGTCGGTACCATCTCGGCGAACTCCGACTCGACGATCGGCACCATCATTGCCGAGGCGATGAAGAAGGTCGGCAAGGACGGCGTCATCACCGTCGAAGAGTCGAAAACACTCGAAACGCAGCTGGAAGTGGTTGAAGGCATGCAGTTCGACCGCGGCTACCTGTCGCCGTACTTCGTCACGGATCCGGACCGCATGGAAGCCGTCGTTGAGGATCCTTACATCCTGATCCATGAGAAGAAGATCTCGTCCATGAAGGACCTGCTTCCATTGCTGGAACAGGTGGCCCGCAACTCGAAGCCGCTGCTGATCATCGCGGAAGATGTTGACGGCGAAGCACTTGCGACCCTGGTCGTGAACAAGCTGCGCGGAACCCTGAACGTCGCTGCCGTCAAGGCACCGGGCTTCGGCGATCGCCGCAAGGCCATGCTTGAGGACATTGCAAAGCTGACCGGTGGCCGCGCGATCACGGAAGATCTCGGGATCAAGCTTGAGAACGTGAAGATCGAGGACCTTGGCCGCGCCAAGCGCGTCACCATCGACAAGGACAACACGACCATTGTTGAAGGCCGTGGGGAGTCGTCCGCAATCGAAGGCCGCGTCAAGGAAATCCGCAACCAGATTGAAAAGACCACCTCCGACTACGACCGCGAAAAGCTCCAGGAGCGTTTGGCGAAGCTGGTCGGCGGCGTCGCCGTCATCAAGGTCGGTGCAGCTACCGAAACCGAGATGAAGGAAAAGAAGGCGCGCGTGGAGGATGCGATGCACGCAACCCGAGCGGCGGTCGAGGAAGGCATCGTCCCGGGCGGCGGCGTGGCCCTGGTTCGTTGCACCCCGGTTGTGGAAGCCCTGATCAAGACGCTGGAAGGCGATGAGAAAATCGGCGCCCAGATCATCCGTCGCGCGATCGAAGAGCCATTGCGCCAGATCGTCGGCAACGCCGGCGAAGAGGGTGCGGTGGTTGTGGGTCGCATCCATGAGTCGAACGACAACCATTTCGGCTACAACGCCGGTACCAACACGTTCGAGGACCTGGTGGCGGCCGGTGTGATCGATCCGACCAAGGTCACCCGGACCGCGTTGCAGAACGCGGCTTCGATTGCCGGGCTGATGTTGACGACCGAAGCGATGGTTGCCGACATTCCCGAGCCGAAGGGTGCGGCAGCAGGGGGCGGACACTCGCACGGCGGCGGCGGCATGGACGGCATGTACTAAGACCGGGCTACTTACCGGTAGCAAAAAGCCCCGCTTGCGCGGGGCTTTTTCGTTGCAGCAGAAAATAATTTATTGTCACTTTATATCGGCAATGGTGGGAGTTTTGTTCAGGGTGCAAGCGTGGTGAACTTGCAGAAGAGCGCGGAAATACCATGAAGGGAGTAAGAAATTCCCATTATGGAACTGCACTGATGCCATTGGTGCGAAAGAAGATGCTTTGGTGCTTGCCCAAGTGCGCTAGGCTCTAGCAAGCTGCCCTTAAAGGACTTTCCTGTGAACACATTGGCCTCGCTGCTTTCGCGATCGCTCCCCTGTGCGCTGCTTTTAAGCAGCTTTTGTCTGCCCGGCTCCCAGGCCCAGGCGCAGGTTCCACTCGCATCTTCGTTTACTGGTGGAGGTGCCGCGCCGCCGGTGAGCGCGGCTTTGCCGGATGCGCCCGCGGTTCCAGCCTCTTCCGCGTCCAGCCCCGCGATTGTGAGAGCCGCGCTGCAGCCGAGCGATCGGCCCATCGTCCTGTCGCGCAACTTCATCATGGCGCCGGGTGCGAGCCGTTCCAACCTGCCGGGCAAGGTCTCGTACTACCTGGGCAGCACGGTATCGTTCCGGAACCTGGTGGAAGCCCTGCTGTTGACCGGGATCCCGAACCTGACAACAGCCCCGACCCAGCCGGACGCGCCGCCTGACTTCAGCGTGGCGAGTGCCCAGGCGTATGAACAGAGCATGGAGGCGTACGGCAACCAAATGGACGCGTGGCGGCGCGTGAACGAAGCCACCCTGCGCTTCAAGGCAGGCCGGTTTGAAACTGGCCTGGCGACTGCCGAAACCCGGCAGCTTTTTTCGAACCTGGTTTTGCCGCTGGCGCTGCACCAGCGGGCCGAGTACATCCCGGCCCCGGTTCACTCGGACTTTGGGCAGCGCATGGTGCATGCCGCGGCGTCGATTGTTGTGACGGAGAACGACAGGGGGCAACTGGTACCCAACTACTCAAAACTGGGCGGAACGGTGCTGGCCGCCTTTGCCGGGAAAAGCGTGTATGCCAGTGCTTTCAAGGCACCGGAACTTGATTCTTCGCACTTCTTTACGCGCTATATCGGCTATAGCTTGCTGGGCGACCTGGCGACCAACACGGGGCATGAACTGGTACGGGCGGCGCTGGAACCGGACCTGGCGATGTTTGGGCTGCACGGCCGGGCGACCGATGACAGCTATTACCCGCTTTCGCTGGGAGGCAAAACGGTGTACTGGCTGCGCAGCACCTATGCGCCGCGCAATTTCGTGGAGGCAGGGCTGATCGGGGGCTTGCCACGGATCACGGACGTTCCGGCAGAGCCTGTGCCTGGCCGCATTGAGAATGGGCAGGAGGCTTTGAACTACGACCAGCTTTACCTGCAGTATGGCACCGACGTCCAGACCTGGCGCAGGGACCTGGAGAACGGCGTTCGCTACCATGAGCATCGCTTGATCGGCGGGATGGGCGAGTCGGAAACGCAGATGTTTCTTCAGAACTTCGCGATCCCGGTGCTGTTCAACATGGATCCGCGCTACGTGCCGCTGGGAGCGGGTTACACGGGCAGCCAAAGGCTGGAGCATGCGCTGCGGGGGCTCGTCGAAACGCACACGGACGCGGGCAAGAAGACGGTCAACCTGCCGCTGCTGGCGGGCACGGTGGGAGCGGCGTTCGCGGCCAAGGAGCTGTACTATCCGCAGCTGGGGACCTCGTCGCTTGAGTCCAATGGCGTTCTGGTCAAAACCATTGGACTGAACCTGCTGGCGGACGGTATGTACAACATAATAGGGGAGTTCTGGCGGCATCGCGGCTACTAGTTGGATCGGGCATTTCCCGTGCGGAACGCGTCAAATGTGCGCGTTTCTGCGCAGGGCAAATGTATAAAAAGTGTCGATGGTGCATAGTTATGCAGCCGGCACAGTACTTCGGTACTGTGCCGTCCCACGTTTGGGGAGTTGACAAAAGTGCAGCCCGGGCGAGGGGGTGTTGGGGCGTTTTCGATTCGGAATGGTACTTGGGTATCGTGCCGTACCACTTTCGAGGGTTGACAACGACGCGGCCGGGACAAGGGGGCTCGTTTACTGCCACTGATCAGAGCGTGACGGGCGCTCTGGCCTCCGTTCGCGATGGTGCCTGGTCGTGGTTCTCTGCCCTCGAGATGCTTCCGCAGGCAGAACGGCCAGCAGGACCGAGCGAAAGGGCGGAGCTGATGCCGCGGGTTTACCAGACGTGGCAGACATTGTCCGGCATCATGGGCTGCCCGACATGGCAACCGAAGGCCTTTCCGAACGGTTCGAAGTTTTGCACTCTGCCGTTGACGCGGAACTGACCCGGGGGGTGGGGGTCGGTCTGGCCGCGTACGCGTTGGAACTGCTCGTTTCGGGTTTCGCACCAGCTCTGTGCAAAGCCGGGAAAGAAGCGCTGGCCGGGCGTGTACCCGCCGAGGCGGCTGTTCCGGGTGGCTGCAGGTTCCTTCCCCAGTACGTTTGAAAGGTGGAGTAGGCGATCCGCATCCCGCCGTTGTCGGCGGGACCAGGACTCAAGATGTGTGCGACCTTAGCCGAAGGTGCAGTGTAGCTACGCGGTACGGTCGGCATTCAGAGCTGTTATGAAGTTTGACGCAAGGCGAGTCGCTACTCACCAGTCATTGAAATCAGGGTCGGGACTTACAAGCAGGCGCTCGGTTGCCTGGAGGAAGCGACTTAAGGAACACGATTATCTCGCGGTAAACCTCGCCGAGCTTTAGCTTCAAACTGTCACTCTCTCTCCGTTGTAGATACTTCGTTCGTTTGCCGGTCTTGGTCTCATAAGGATGACTGAGAGGTATGCTGTTGCGTCGGTCGTTTGCCGCGCGCAGCGAGTCGGCGATCGTCGGAAACTGCGCGGCGAAGGGGGCAGTCGATTCCAGAAATGTGCCATACATTTTCCGCTTCCCGTTTCTATCTTCTTCCGGCATAGCGCCGGGATGGCTTCTGGCCCGCAGCACACCTTGAAATGCTCTGAAAACGGAATCGTTGAATGAGTTTTGTGAGGAAAGCCAAGCAGACCTGTCCGCG
>CAXTYP010000041.1:0-13295 GCA_964248435.1 uncultured Acidobacteriaceae bacterium
GAACGATGCCCCGATCGATGAAGCCATTGCCGCGAATCCAAATACAGGCGGCGCCGCCACCGGGCAGCGCTACTTCCGGGATCACAACATCTCGGCCTTTGTGCAGCAGGACTGGAAGGTTTCACAAGCTTTGACTCTCACGACAGGGCTGCGCTGGGAGTACTTCGAGCCTTTGTATAATAAGGGGGCGCTGACGGACGAGCCGGCGTTTGGCTCGTCCCCGGCCACCTATCTGACGGCTGCCGTGCTGAAACCGGTGAACCACCTTTTTAACTCGAACTACAACAACTGGTCTCCACGCGTCGGCTTCAACTGGGCGGCGACCGGCAAGCTGGTGGTCAGTGGCGGCTTCGGCATCGCTTATGACCGGCTGGATGACCAGCTCTTTAACAATGGGTTTGAGAACGGGCCGGGTTACGCGCAGTTTGGCTTATGCTGTGCCACGGACGCTGCTTCACAAAAGACGGCGAACGTTGTTTTCGAGCGGGGCGCCACTCGCTCAGCTTATAGCTTCGCGCCGAACCCAGGGCTGGCTGTGGGTACCAATGCCGTGACAGGTTTGCCGAACGGCACGAACGAGATTGAAGTTTACGGCGCTTCCAATCATACGGCGCAGCCGATGCTTGAAAGTTTTTCACTGCAGTTGCAGCGGCAGCTGCCGGGCCAGCTTGTGGCAGCATTGATCTATCAAGGATCGGTCGGGCACCACTTTCCGCGGCTCGTCAACCAGAACTTTCTTCATCCCACTTGCGCCAACATTGCCGCGGACGGAAGCTGCACGAGCGGGCTGACGCCGTTTACCGCTTCGTATGTGCCGACCACCGATGTGGCCACCAACTACAACGGTCTGGACGCCACGCTCGACAAGCGGTTTTCGCATGGCTACAACCTCCATGTTGCTTATACGTTTTCGAAGAGCATGGACCAGGGTTCGAACGAGGGACCGGGCGCGTTGTCGAACCAGACGGATCCGGCGCATCCCGTGACAGAGTACGGGCCGTCGGACTTCGATGTGCGTCATAACATCACTGTCGCGGGTAACTGGGACTTACCGAAATATCACCATGGCCGGGGCCTGCTGGGCGAAACCCTGACGGGCTGGCAAGTCAACGGTATCTTCCAGTACCACAGCGGCTTCCCGTGGACGCCGGTGACCGGGGTGCCGACAGTAGCGGTCGTGCAAAGCGCGGCCACAATCGCGCCGACTCGCCCGATCGGCTACTACGGCGGCGCGCACAACTCGTGCTCGAACAGCGCGTTCATCGACGGCACTAACTTTCCCGGAGGCGGAAAGCGGTACTTTAACATCAACCAGTCCGGCGGGCCGCCGGGTATCGGGCGCAACTCATTCAACAGCTCGTGCTACCTGGATACGGATGTGACGGCCGCGAAGGAGCAGGCGATCAGCCTGCACGGCCACGAGTCGCAGCTACGATTCCAGGCGAACTTTTACAACGTGTTCAACAAGTTGAACCTGGCCCCGATCCTGTTCGGAACGGCGAATGCCACGGTCGAGAACAGCCTGTTTGGGCTTTCACCGGGGGCGGACTCGGGACGAGTGATCGAGTTCTTCGCGCGGCTTCAGTTTTGATGGCTGTAACTTAACCGGAGGAGCGTTTATGTCCAAAGCTGTTTTTTGGGGAATACTTGCCTTGATACCTGTAGCGACCAGCGCCACGCTCTCAGCTCAGACGGGCATTGGCGAAGATCTGACGGTCCGATTGTTCGCACCCGACACGGTTGTTTCCAAATCAGAACCTATCATCCTGGGCCTCGATCTGGTGAACATGACCGACCATGAGCTTGGTTTCTTTGCTGTTCCCGGCGGCCAGCATGCAGAGTTGTTTTACGATGTTATCGGCAGGGATACTGACGGGAAAGAGATTGCAAGAACCGAGTATGGCAAGTACGCCGGTGGTAGATCGCATATGATGGGAGCCCGAATACAGAGAATCATCAAGCCGGATCAAAGCTATCGTGCATTCATGGAAGTCAGCAAGATATTCGACTTAAGTCAGCCCGGGCGGTATACCTTCCAGGTGAAAAACAAGTACCCGCCCAGCGAAGACAACAATCCCGGATCGAATGTCGTTACGGTTGAAGTCAAATAGACACTGGTGCGCTTAGTGCTTGAGAAATACATAGGCACTATGTCTACTCATCATCTCGGGGTTAGCCGCGCATGAAGTCAAGGGCGCGGACGATGTAGGGCTTGAGGTCGCGGCGGGGGATGACGGCGTCGAGCATGCCGTGTTCGAGGAGGAACTCGGAGCGCTGGAAGCCCTTGGGGAGCTTTTGGCGGATGGTTTGCTCGATGACGCGGGGGCCGGCGAAGCCGATGAGAGCGCCGGGCTCGCCGATGTTGAGGTCGCCGAGCATGGCGAAGGACGCGGTGACGCCGCCGGTGGTGGGGTCGGTGAGGACGGAGAGGTAGGGGAGGCCGGCCTCGTCGAGGTGGGCGAGGGCGGAGGCAATTTTGGCGAGCTGCATGAGGCTCACGATGCCCTCCTGCATGCGCGCGCCGCCGGAGGCCGAGACGATCACAAGGGCAGAGCGGGTCGCGAGGGCGCGATCGATGGCGCGGGCGATGGTTTCGCCGACCACGGCACCCATGGAGCCGCCGATAAAGCTGTACTCCATGACGGACAGGATGGTGGGATGGGGGCCGAGGTGACCTTGCGCGTTGAGGATGGCGTCGTTGAGGCCGGTGGCGGCCTGCGCGGTTGCGAGACGTGCCTTGTAGGGCTTGAGGTCGGTGAACTCGAGGGGATCGGTGGAGCGGAGCTCGCCGTCGATGAGCTCGTAGCCGGGCTCAAGGAGCGAGGCGATGCGGGCGCGGGCGTCGATGCGGTGGTGGTAGTCGCATTTGGGGCAGACCTGGAGGTTTGATTCCACCTCGGCTTTCCAAACGGTGGCGTCGCAGCCGGGGCACTTGATCCAGAGGCCTTCGGTGCGAACGGATTTTTCTCCGCTGGACTCGATGCCGTTTTGTTCGCGCTTGAACCAGCTCATGGTGGGTGGGATGGAGAGTGCCTTTCGGGTGCGCCGGTGCGCTGAACCAGTGTAAATGGGGCAGAATGGCGGAGAGCGCGGTATGGGTTTACCCTGAAGCGGATGACACTTGGAAGGGAGGCTTTCCGTGCATCTACATGTACACCCAGTGAGCCTCCTGCGTTTGGTAGCGCAGGAGACGGCGCTGATAAGTATGGTGATCAATGGCCGGCTTTCGAGAAAAGCTCAGAAAGCAGGGTTGACGATGGAAGCTCCTCTTTCTATCCTGCGTACCATGCCGGAGCCTGTGCGTTCCCATACCTTGTGGCGCAGATTGCTCTTTGGTATAGCGCGCTAGTGAGCGCCGCGCTATGGATTGGGTTGATTCTCGCCTACGGTATCTAGGACAGGTAAAGAAGTTAGTACTCGATGCCTAACTGGGCCTGAATACCTTTTTGATAGGCGTGTTTTCGCTCGTGCATTTCCGTGACTGTGTCGGCTAACTCGACTAACTTGGGGTGGGCGTTGCGGCCGGTGAGGATGACGTGGAGCAGGGGCGGCCGGCTGGCGAGCGCGGTGGCGACTTCTTCGGCGTCGAGCAGGCCGTAGCCGATGGTGTAGAGGATTTCGTCGAGGATGAGCATGTCCCACTCGCCGGACTCGATGGCGCGGACGGCCTCGGCCCAGCACTCTTGGATAAGACGGAGGTCTTCGGGGTCGGTTTCGGCGCCGCCGATCTTGATAAAGCCGCGACCCATGGGGCGGATCTGGAAGTTATCGCCGAGGGCAAGGGCGGCGTCGAGCTCGCCGTAGTGCCAGGAGCCTTTGAGGAACTGGAGCATGAGCACGCGCATGCCATTGCCGGCGGCGCGGAACCCGGAGCCGAGCGCGGCGGTGGTTTTGCCTTTGCCTGCTCCGGTGAAAAGGAGCAGCAGGCCTTTGCGGCCGCTAGTTGGGGCGGGTTCGGCAGTGGCTACGGTGTGCGCCGGAGCTGCGGGCTCCGTTGCTTCCTGCGCTGGCTCGAGGTTGCTGTTGGTCGGGGTAAGTGCCATGGGTCGATTGTAGGCCTGGGGCTGCTGTTGTTCTGACTAGCGTTCTGGACTAAGAACGCTGTTGCTCAGCCACCCTTGCGGGTTTTATCTCTGGTGGTTTTACGTCGTGGGGTTACAAGCCGCGCGGAAGCTAATGCTCCGCGCGGGCTTGGGTTAGAACTCCAGACGCAAGGAGACCTGCCCGGTGCGGTTGCCGCCGAAGTCAGAGCCGCGCGCCTGCGTGATGCTGCCGAAGGCGGGGTTCGTGACGTCGAGGTTAGGATCGGCGAGGTTGGTGTGGTTGAGGACGTTGGTGAAGGTGCCCTCGGCTCGCAGGTGCACTCGCTCGGTAAAGGCGATGGTCTTGTTGACGCCGGTCGAAAGGTTGACCGTGCCGGGCCCGACGACGCTGCCGACGCCTTCCGTGCCGAAGCGACCGATGGGGGCGGAACCGACGCCGGTAGTGCAGCCGCCGACTTGCTGCAATGCGGTGAAGCCGCCGCCGCCCGGACAGGCGAACGCTCCGGTGTTAAACCATTGCCGGCGGCTTTGCGCGCTCGTGTTGCCCTTCGCCACCCGATCGGGCCGCTGCGCCCGGCTGAACAGGCTGCCGGAGCCAGTGCCGGAGGCGTCAGTGATGCCGGCCGGGATGAACGGCGTGAGGAACGGCCCGGTTTGGTAGACGAAGATGTTGGATACCTGCCAGCCGCCGACTGCTGCATCGACGAGACGCGGCATTTTGGACCCGAACTGCCGACCGCGGCCGACCGGAATGTCGGTGAGCCCGGTGAGCAGCAGACGATGGCGTCGCGTCGCGGTGACATTGCCGTAGTCGAGCTCGCGATTGCCGGACCAGGTGGCGTAATAGCCGCCTTGCTCGTCGGAGAAGGTGGCTGGAGTGTTGGCGAAGGAGCCATAAGTGCCCTGGTTATCGGCCAGGTTCTTGGCCAGGGTGTAAGAGCCGGTGAACGAGAGGCCGCGGTGAAAGCGGCGGTCGAGCTCGGCCTGGAGCGAGTTGTAGTGAGCGGCTGCTTCGGCGTTGCGGCCGTTCATGGTTTGGTAGTTAGGGAAGGGAAACGCGGACAAGGGCTGGTTCGACGCGATGGTGGTGGAGGACAAGGGCAGGTCGTTGTAGTTGGGCTGCCAAACGAGGTGTTGCGTTTGCAGGCCGATGTAGGAGATACGCGCGGCAAGACCGCCGGCAAACTCGTGCTCGACGGAGAGCGCGGTTTGCAGCGAGTACGGGTCGTGCCAGTGGAGGTCGACGGGCGAGTTGTAGCTGGCGGTGCCGTACTGCGGCGTAACGCTGGTGCCGAGGCCTACGTTGGGAAAGACGATCGACGGAGCCTGATGCTGGGGAGAGTTGTTGAAGGTTTGGAGGTCGGTTTGCAAGGTGCCGGTGAGCGCATAAAAGATCGCGCCAGAGGTGGTGATGTTGTAATAGCCGGCGCCGGCACTGATGACGGTTTTGTCGTTGCCGAATGGACGCCAGGCAAAGCCGATGCGAGGCATGAAGCGCAGTTTCGGCACGGTCCGCAGGCCATTGGGCAGGCCGGCCTGCGTGTTGGAGAGCAGCGGTGTGCAGGCGGCAGCCGGGGTGCCGAGGTTGGCCGGCGGCGTGTAGACGCCGGGGGTGGCGCAGGCATTGAAGTTGGCGAGCTCGGGGGCCGACAGCAGGTTGGCATGGCCCGCGGGATAGATGATGCGCCCGGTTTTCGGGACAGAGGTGTCGAAGTTGCCGATATTGCCGTCAAGCGCATGAAAGGCCGGGTGGTACTCGTAGCGCAGGCCGAGCGTGACGTTCAGGTTGGGCGTGGCGCGCCAGTTGTCCTGAGCGTAAAAAGCATAGGCGTTGGCCCGTCCGCGATTGTTGGTGGTGATGTTATCGGTGTAGGACTGGTAGGGTGCACCGATGAGAAAGTCGGCAAACTCCTGCCCGGTGTAGCGGCCGTTGAACAGAAATGTCCCGTAGTTATCACCGCCCGTGGCATCGACCGGCGTATTGGCTTCGAGCTTGCGGATATCGCCGCCGAAGCGCAAGGTGTGCGCGCCCTTTTGCCAGGTGATGTTATCGACATACTGGTAATTACGCGACTGTTCCTGCGTGGTAAGACGCCCATTGGCATTCGGTGTCGCCAGGGGAGTCAACTGCTGGAAGGAGAGCTCGGTGATGCCGTTGAAGGGGAAACTGGGGCCGATACCGTTGAATCCGGCGGCGTTGGTGACTGCCGCGCCGTTGAAAGAGTTGGCGGAGCCGTCCTGCTCGAGCGTAAAACCGAACCGTAACTCGTTGGACAGGTTGGGCGTAAAGGTGTAATTGAACGCGCTGGCGAAGATACGATATTGGGCGGTGCCGGTGGATTCGGGCAGCAACAGGAAGTTGGGCTGTGCCTGCGACTCATTTTTCCAGGTAAAGCGCCCGAAGACAAAGGCTTTCGCGCCGAAGTTCTGATCCACGCGTGCGTCGAACTGGTTGGACTGGATGCCGGTATCTTTCTGCGCCTGGTAGTTATAACCGAGCGTCGCGAGCGCGCCGGCGAGCGACTGGGTGTTGCCGGTGTTGGGGTCAGGAAAGAGCGACAGAAAGGGTAAAGCGCTTGCGTTGATGGAGGGAAGGGTGGCATTAGGGTAGTTAGCGCCGGTGAAGGGGTCGTTGAGCGCGGTGGTTTCCTGCGAGAAGTTACCCTGCTTCATCAGCGCGGTCGGAACAACGTATTGCTGGACTGTGGATTGCGGAAACCTAAGTCCCTCGTAGGTCCCGAAGAAGAAGGTCCGGTCATGCCCATTATAGAAGTGGGGAATGATGACCGGGCCACCGACGGAGCCGCCGAAATCGTTGGCGACCTTGTGCGGCTTGGTGGCGTCGCCGTAGGGGATGGCGTCGAATGCGGCGTTCTGGAAGTACTCGAACGCGCTGCCGTGGAGGCTATTGGTGCCTTGTTTGGTCAGGGTCGTGATTTCGCCGGGCTGCCCGTACTCCGCATTGTTGTTGACCCCGTCCACCCGGATCTCGGCGATCGACTCGGCCGAAGGGAAAGCATCGGCCTGCACGTTATTGGTGGTCAGGTTCTGCGCGGAGATGCCGTCGACCGTGGTTTCAGACTGCGAGGGAAGGCCGCCCTGGATGGAAAACTTGACCGCGGCGTTGGGCGAGGTGGAGGCCGAAGGGGGAAACGGGGCGGAGTCGGGCTGCACGCCGGGCAGGGTCTGGATGACGGTGAGTGGCGAGGTGGAGCCATTGCCGCGATAGTTGGCCGGCAGGGCCAGCATATCCTGCGGTGTGAGAGCGGCGGAAACGGCGGCATTTTCGGTGTTGATGGCACCGGTGTCGGAAGCATCCACGTTGACCTGCGTGGTCACGGACTCGGGCTGGAGGGCGATGTCGAGCCGCAGTTGTTGCCGCGCATCCAGATGCACGCCGGTGTTGCTGCTGATGCCAAAGCCTGGGTTTTGCGCGGTGATGTCGTAGGTGCCGGGCAGGAGGTCGAGGGCCGTGTAGTTGCCGTCGGGGCCGGCGGTGAGGGTGCTGTCGGTGTTGCTTTCGCGGCGGTGGAGGGTGAGGGTGGCACCGGGGAGGATGGCGCCGGTGGCGTCGTGGACGCTGCCGTCGATCTGGGCCAGGGTGGACTGGGCATGGGCGGTGACGCCTGCGCCGTAAAGGAACAGGAGGTAGAGCAGCTGCCGTGGACGCATCAACATGGGAAAGGCCTCGTGGAAGAATACCGGGCGTCATGGGCCATTCTGTTTGGAGGCCGTTGGCGGGGGACGCCTGGAGTTCCTCTTACGATGCACTCTCTTTCCCCGCGGCACGGCGCGACGGGCCGATTCTGTTTTGGTCTGGTAGAGGACATTCCAGTCGAGTCGGGCCGGGCCGGGAGCAGGCCGGGAGCAGCACAAGGGATGAGCGTCTTGAATTTATAGCACCGGCCGGTTGGAGGGCCGGTTTCAATGGCCGGCTCAGCGGCCGGTTAGCGGGTCTTCGAGCGGCTTGTGCCGCGCCGGCTTTTTTTATTCTCCTGCGGGGGGCGTGTGCCGGTTGGCAGGGCGCGCTCAATGGTGGCCGCGATGATCAGCAGGGCACCGGCCTCGGCCAAAAGAATAAAAACAAACAGGAGCCAGTTGGAGGCAGGCCATTGGTGAGTGTCAAAGCCGCGGAAAAACTGGAACCACTCCCCGAACAGCACGGCGGCAAACAAGGCAAGAAAGATCAAAACAGTCCTGGGTGTCACGCGGCTCCTCTTTTTACGGGTTCAGGGTGCGTCAGATACGCATGGGCATGATGATGTAGCGGTAGCGGGTGTCGTCCTGCGCGTCTTCCGGGCGCATCTGCCCAGCCGACTGCGAGTCCTTGAACTCCAGCCGGACCTCGCCTGCGCCGCCGACTGCCTTGAGGAAGTCGAGCAGGTATTGCGAGTTAAAGCCCACCAGGATGGGATCAAAGTGATAGGGCGTTTCAATCACGTCTTCACTTTCGCCGGCTTCGTTGGACGACGACGAGATCCTCAGCTCATTGCTTTCCATCCTGATCCTGATCGCGCCCGAACGCTCATCAGCGAACTGCGCGACCCTTTGAATAGATTGCTGCAACTCTTCGGATCGCACCACCATAAATTTCGTATTGTCCCGCGGCAGGACAGCTTCGTAGTTGGGGAAGTTGCCGGACAGCTTGCGGCTGGTGAGCACGCGGGTGCCCACGCGGAAGTAAAGCTGGTGCTCGTCATCGGCGAAGTCGACCTCGGTTGCTTCAGTATTGCTGAGCAGGCTTTGCAACTCCCCCAGCGCCTTGCGGGGAACAAGAATCTTGCGCTCTCCGGTGATGTTGGGGAGGTTTTCGCCGGTTTTCTCTATATGCGCCAGGCGATGGCCATCGGTTGCGACCATGGCGAGCGACTCGGCCTTGAGGATCAGCAGGGCACCGTTGAGGGTGTAGCGCGACTCCTCGTTGGAGATGGCGAAGACGGTTTTCGCGATCATGTTTTTGAGTGAAACGGCGGGGATGCGCGTGCCGGCTTCAAGGGGAAACTCGGGGACCTGCGGGAAGTTGGCGCGGGCCATGCCGACCATCTTGGTGTTGGAGCGGCCGGCGCGAATCTGCACCCAGTGGTTGTCCATGAGCTTGATGGACACCTCGCCGTCGGGCAGCAGCTTGATGTAGTCGTAGAGCTTGCGGGCGGGAATGGTGCAGGCCCCGGCTTTTTTGACCTTGGCGTTGCAGCCGGTGCGCAGGCTCTGGTCGAGATCGGTGGCGGTGATGACGAGCCGGTCGCCTTCGGCCTCAAACAGGAAGTTGGACAGGATGGGGATGGTGGTTTTGCGCTCAACAACGGACTGCGCCGCGGTCAGCTCGCGCAGCAGCTCGGTCCGGCTGACAAGGATTTCCATGACGGCGTTATTTGTGACGGCCGGCGTGCCGGCACCCAGCAACTCTTCCTGCTCCAACCCTGCTTCCGCCATTGTTTCTCCCTGCGCCGCCGTTGCGGTGACTGTGGACCCCGGATCCATGCCCGGCGCACGCCTGGCTTTCCGGGAACCCTCCACCCATTCTAGGGGCGTTTCACCTTCCTGGGCGGCCCGTGCAAAACAACGGCGCCGCTGAGGGAAACCGATTCCTGATGGGCAGGGCCGGTACCTGGGCTCATACGGGTGGATGCAGGCCCGAGGCAGGCCAGAGGCCCGCGACTGTTTCTGCTTTTGCCTTTTCAAACAGCAACAAAAACAGTAGCCGTAACCGTTGGGCGAGGAAAAGCGGAAAACAGGCCTCGGAGCAGTTTGGAGGGTCGTTTCGGAGCCGCCCTGTTTTCCATAACCTGTGCATCCCTTTGCGGGAAACAGGAACAACGGGTGCGCCCGCGGAGGTTGGGTGACGAGTCTTCCCACATCCTCACAGCCGGCGACGCTTCCCGTGTGCAAAGCTGGTGTTTGAAAAGGAAAATGCGTCGTTGTTCGCGATCCATGCGGAGTTCACGCGGCCCGGCTTTCCACCGCGCACCCTTTGTCCACTTTTGCCGCGCGGGGTGGAAAACCAGGCCGCTTCGGTGCAGGGCGTTCAAAGACGGTCTGATTCGGTCCGCTTTGGCCGTCCATTTCGCTCCGGTACCATCGCTGCATGAACAGCAAGGCTCGACCGGCTAAAGCCTCCATTTTTCTGACGGGGTGTGTGTTTCTGTGGTTCGCGGCCGTTGTGCCGGCGCAGCAAACCCTTCCGGGGTTCGGCGGAAACATCGATCGAGACATCGATCCTGCGCTGGCGCGGGTGATCGCGGCGGTGCCGGCGATCGATAACCATGCGCATGCCGTGTTGCCGCCGCCGGCTGATCGCACCGACCGTGGATTTGACGCGCTGCCCGTCGACAACATGGAGCCTGACACGGACACGGTGGCCTGGCGTCCCGACAACCCGGAGCTGCCGGCAGCCTGGGCCGCGCTGTGGGGCGTGCAGGCGACGGTGCCGCTGACCCCGGAGAAGGCTGCCGAACTGGCACGGGCTCGTGCCGCGGTTAAGGCGCGAGAGGGCGCGCGCTACCCGGTATGGGTGCAGAAGCAGGCAGGGATCGCGACGACCCTGGCCAACCGGGTGGAGATGGGGCAGCGGGACAAAGGGGGGTTGGCGCCGCCTGCTTTTCGCTGGGTGCCGTACGCGGATCCGTTGTTGTTTCCGCTGGACAATGGCGGCCTGGCGGCCGGGAATCCTGACCGAAAGCTGTTTTTTCCGCTGGAAGAAAAGCTCCGCGCGAGGTATTTGGAAGCGGCTGGTCTTGCCCGGCCCCCGGCGACGCTCCCCGAGTACCTCCGTGAGGTCGTGACGCCGACGCTGGAGCGCCAAAAGGCTGGCGGGGCGCTGGCGGAAAAGTTTGAAATCGCTTACCTGCGGTCTTTTGGGTTTGCCGACCCTTCGGAAGGGGAGGCGGAGCGGGTATATGCCAAATGGGTGAACAAGCCGAGCCCGGACGCGGCCGACTACCGGCTGTTGCAGGACTACCTGTTCCGGTACATCGCCCGCGAGTGCGGTCGGCTGGGGCTCGCGGTTCACCTGCACGCGATGGCGGGCGGGGGCAGCTATTTTTCGATAGCCGGGGATGACCCGTTGCTGCTGGAACCGCTGTTCAACGACCCGAGCCTGCGGGGGACGCGGTTTGTGATGCTGCATGGCGGATGGCCGTTTGTGCGGGAGGCCGGTGCGCTGCTGCAGAAGCCTAATGTTTACTTGGACCTGTCGCAGGAAACGCTTGCGTTTACGCCGCGCACCTTGTCGGTATGGCTACGGGAGTGGCTGGAGACGTATCCGGAGAAGGTCCTGTTTGGGACGGACGCGTACCCCTACTCGGACGCGATGGGCTGGGAGGAGTCGAGCTGGATCGCGGCCCGCAATGGCCGGGCGGCGCTGGCGCTGGCGTTGACCGGCATGATGCGGGACGGGGAGATCAGCCGGGACCGCGCGGATGCGATCGCGCGCGGGGTGATGCACTGGAACGCGGCGACGCTTTACGGACTGCCGTGACCCGGCCGAGGGGAAGCAGTGGGATGGACGTGGAACGGCTGCGCCGCTTCCTGCTCCGGTTGCCGCACACGGAGGAAACGCTGCAATGGGGCGACAACCTCGTGTTCTGGGTAGGAGATAAAGCGATCGGAGGCAAGATGTTCGCGCTTGCGCCCCTCGATGCCGGCGGCGGCCCGGTGCTGTCGTTCCCTGCCGGCGCGGAGCGCTACGCCGAGCTTCTGGAGCGGGAAGGGGTGGTGCCGGCGCCTTATTTCGCGAGAATTTACTGGGTCGCGCTGGAGCGTTGGGATGCGCTGCCGGCACGGGAGCTGGAAGAGCTCCTGACAGCGGCGCACGCGGCGGTTTTCGGAAAGCTGCCGAAGAAAGCGAAAGACTTGCTGCTGCTGCCCGCCCGGGAGCGCAGGGAGGTGATCGCGGCACGGCGCCAGTTGCTGGCCGCGAAGCAGAAGCCAGCCTAGCGGTTTTTCGCGTGGAAGTGCGCCGAAGCGAGCCAAGGGACGGATGCTTCGTGGTCACTGGCAGCCCTGCCTGCAGGGCCGGAGGTTCGGCAGGAGCAAGGAAGCGTTAATTCTCTTTGCCGAGGGTGACGCGGACGCCGAAGCGTGCCAGCTGCGGGGTGCCCAGGGTGCGGATCGGCGTTCGGCCGATGTCGATGGAGCGGTCGAGCAGGTTTTCGACGGCTCCAAACACCTGGTAGCGCGCCTTGAAGGTGTGGGCCGCGTAGACGTCGAAGCGTGTGTAGCCATGCAGAACAAAGGTGTTGGCGTCGTCGTCGAACTGGTGCCCGCTGCTGCGTGTCTGGAGGCTGAGCAGGCCCCAACGCTCGCGCGAGGCTGTGATTTGCAGCGTCCCGGTGTTGCGCGGTACCTGCGGAATCCAAAGCCCGACAAGGCTTGGAAAGCCCGGCAGCGGCGAGAACCGGGTCACCGTGGCGCGCGCGAACTGGTAGCCGCCGGTCAGCTCGAGCCAGCCTGTGGGGTGGACCGAGCCGTCGAGCGAAACGCCCCGGCTTCGAAGCTGGCCCAGGTTTTCGCGCTGCAGGGTGGTGGCGGTCGGCGTGGTTTTGATCGTCAGGGCAGTGATGGGCCGGTTGACCTGGTTCCAGAAGTAGCTTGCGCGCCAGCTTGCATTCCATCGTGCGGGGGTTTCGCCGGCGAGTCCTGTTTCCCAGCCGGTGGTTCGTTCGGCCCGAAGATTCGCGTTTGGCAGGGTGGTTTGCTGGCCCACCTGGCCGGTCCGGTAAAGCTCGTTTTCCGTAGGCGCGCGGTAGGCCCGGAACGCGCTCGCACTGACGGCGAGGTTGTGCCCCAGGCGCCGGGACACCCCGGCCCTGGGGTCCAGAATGGTTTGTTCGATGTTGGCCAGCGGTTGTTTTCGCCCCGTGGTGAGCGTGTAGGTCGCGGCATCGGCGTTGCGGAAGCGGTCGACGCGCGCGGAAGCGCTGAGGAGCCAGGGGCCGGGCGTCCACAGCGCCTCACCGTAGCCGCCGACATCGGTTTGCCTGGCCGTCGTGCTGGTTGGCGGGGTGCTTTTCGAGGTGGGCAGCTCCTCGTCCTCGGCGCGTATGTCGCGCACATCGGCCCCGGCCAGGCCGACGAGCCGGGGGGTGAACCCGTGACGCCAGCGGAGAGCCGGGCCGAGCTCGTCGGCAGGGTCGAGGGGGTTGCGGGGCAGCGTTTCGGGAGGGCGGCCGGTGCCGATGGTCGAAAAGTTTTGCCGGTAGTGTTCGGTCGAGCCCCGGGGGCGCCCTCCCCAGCCGCCCGGGACGAGCCCGG
>CAXTYP010000042.1:0-7978 GCA_964248435.1 uncultured Acidobacteriaceae bacterium
TGGCGAAGCGGTCGGTATCTGGGTCGAAGAACTGGTAGTAGAAGATGTGGCTGGGCGCCCCGGGCTTTTCGATGCCGAACATCCACTTTTCGTCGGGGCGGAGAAAGGTTTGCGCGGGCCGGCCCTTGATGGTTGCGCGCAGGGCTTCCTGCCGGCGGTTGGCACCGGGGATGTAGGTTTCATCGAAAACAAACAGGGAGACCGCGAGGACCGACGCGATGGCGAGAATGGGGACGACAATGCGATACAGGCTGATGCCGGTGGCTTTCATCGCGGTCAGCTCGTTCGAGCGATTGAGCCCGCCGAAGACGACCAAAACGGCGATTAATACGCTGAGCGGCGCGATGAGGTAGACCATGCTGGGGGTCAGGTTTAGCAGGTATTCGCCGACGATGATGAAGGGTGACCGATTGCGGATGATGTCGCCCAGCAGCTCAAAAAACGTAAATAAAAGCATGAGCATGACAAACGAGGCGAGCACCATGGCAAAGGTTTTGAGGAACTCGAGGATCACGTAGCTGTCGAGCAGAAGAGGAAAGCGGCCGCGAGAGCGGGTGCCGTGGCTGGCGGCGCGGCGCGGGGCTTGCTTTGGTTCCGTCGCATGTGCGCGACGGAACCAGGCGCTGAAATCGGGAAGGGAAGGCAGGCTCGTGCCGCCGCGCGAAAGATGGCGCAACAAAAACAGGCCGCCCACGCCGAACAATAAGTTGGCCGTCCACACGCCGAGCGCGACCGGCACCTTGCCTTGCCGTGCCAGCGCCACGCCGGTCGAGGACAGGAAGTAGTAGATGAAAACCAGCACGATGGTGAGCACGAAACCGGCGCTCTTGCCGCCTCGCTTTGAGCTGATGCCAAGGGGCACGCCGACCAGCATCAGCACCAGGCAGGCAAACGGGTAGCTGTAGCGCTTGCCCAATTCGATGCGGTAGTAAAGGCCGTTGGGCCCCGCACCCAGGCGCCGCAGGTCGGTGTTTGACAGGGCGAGCACCGGCGAAGGGGCGTGCGCGGAGCGATCCGGGTCTTCGGATTCAGAGACGAGCGGCAGGTCGGTTTGCGCAAAGGTGGAAACGTCGTACTGGTTCGGGTTGGAGCTGTCGATCTGCTGTTGCGTGCCGTTGCGCAAACGCATCAGTACGGAGTCATTCGCATTGTTCACAACGACGGCGCCGGCAGCGGTCGTGATGCGGGGCGCGGCCGGGTTGGACAGGTCGGCCAGAAAGACTTTGCGCCACTCGGAGGCGCCGGTGGTCGCGCGCACATCGTCGACATACAGCACGATGTTTTTGAACTCTTCATAAAAGACGCGCGGCTGCACCTCAAACGAGGCCTGCGAATTGCGCAGCGAGTCTTCAAGCCGCAGGGTGGCGCGCCAGGCGGCGGGCGCGATGTAAAGCGAGTTCACAAGGCAAAGAAGCAGGGCCGCGAACGCCACCACGGATGCGACCCGCACAAAGCTCCACACGCCGATACCGCTCGCGCGCATGGCCGTGATCTCGCTGTCGGCGGCCAGCCGGCTGAAGCCGAGCAGCACTCCCACCAGCACCGCCATGGGCACGGTAAACACAAGCATGTTGGGCACGGTGTAGGCGACGACCTGGACCACCGCGCCGACGGAGCTGGTATTGCGGATCACCAGCTCCAGCAAGTGGCCGAGGTCGCGCGTGAACAAGACAAATGTGAAAACAAAACCGCCCAGCAGGGCATGCGAAACTATCTCGCGCAGGATGTAACGGGTCAGGATGCGCATGGATGGCAACTGGGCACAAGTTTACAGGAGGAGCTACTCACCGTTGGGCAGGAACCGGTAACCGACGCCGCGCACGGCTTTCAGGTAGACGGGGTTGGTGGGCTCGTCTTCCAGGTAGCGGCGGAGGCGCACGACAAAGTTGTCGATGGCGCGGGTGTCGGTGTCTTCGCGCACGCGCCACACCTGTTCGAGCAGCTCGGAGCGCGGGATGATGCGGGAAGGATTCTCGGACAGGTAGCGGAGGAACTCGGCTTCCATGAGCGTGAGCCGGATGCGCTGGCCCTTGGCTTCAAGCTCCAGGAGGGAAAAATCGATGGTGCGTCCGGCAAAGCGATAAATGGCCGGCTTTTCGTCTGCCTCTGTGACCGCGGTATCGGTCTTGCCGGACTGCTTGCCGGACTGCCAACGCATGCGGCGCAGCAGCACGTGGAGCCGGGCCATCAGCATGCTCAGGTCGAACGGCTTGGGCAGGTAGTCGTCGGCGCCGGCTTGCAGTCCGTCGAGCACATCTTCGGGCCGGCTGCGTGCGGTCAGCATCATCACTGGGACATAGTTGCCGGCAGCGCGCAACTCGGCGGCGACCTCGAAGCCGTTCTTGCCGGGCAGCATGATGTCGAGCAGGACGGCATCGTAGGGCGAGCCGCTGCCGAGGAGTTGAAGCGCGGTTTCGCCGTCGTGGGCCAGCGTTACCTCGTAGCCCTCGGCCTGCAGGTTGAAAAGCAAACCCTGAGCGAGGTGGACCTCGTCCTCCACGACGAGAATGCGTTGCGCGGTCATGTTTGCGAAGTCCGTCCGACGGGAGCGGACGACGGCTCGGGCAAGCGGGGCAGGCACAGCGTAAAGGTGGCACCCTGGCCCTCGCCCTTGCTGGCTGCGGTCACTTTGCCGCCGTGCTGCCGGGCGATGGCGCGGACCAGGAACAGCCCAAGCCCGGTGCCCTGGCGACGGAGCACTTCGCGGACCGGGACGCGGTAAAAGCGCTTGAAAATGCGCTTGATCTCCGCCGGCGGGATCCCGATACCGTGGTCCGTGATCTCGATCGCGGCGGAACCGTTTGCGTCGGCGAACAAGCGCACAAGCACGTCGGGGCCGGCGGGCGAGTACTTGATCGCATTGCCAAGCAGGTTGCCGAGCGCAGAGCGCAGGTCTTCGGCGTTGCCTCGAATCAGCAGCGTTTCCCCGGACGGTTCCATAGACGGCTTCAGGGACGGCTCCACGCGAATGGCATCGGCGGGCAGATGGTTGCGCTCCAGAACGCGGTGCACCTCGTCAAGGGTGAGCGCGCGGAGGTCCAGCGGTTCAAGGGCGTGCGCGCGGCTGCGCTGGGTCAGCTCGCCGGCTTTCAGGATCTGCTCGACCGTGAACAGGAGCCGGTCGCTGTCCGACAGCATGGTGCGATAAAACTCCTGGCGTTTTTCCTCGGAAACAGGGCGACGCTGCAAGGTTTCAAGGTACAGCCGGATGGAGGCGATGGGAGTTTTCAGCTCGTGCGTCACGGCGTTTAAAAAGGAGTCCTGCCGCTCGTTGCGGCGCACTTCGCGAACCAGAAAGATGGTGTTGAGCACGACGCCGGCGACCAGCAGCACGGTAAGGGGAATGCCGAGGACCAGCGGCAGAATCGCGCGCCAGTTGAGCACGATCCAGCCGACGTTGAGGGTGACCGCAAGCGCCACCGAGCAGACGCCAAGCAGGATGGCGAGCACGATGGCGGGTCGTCGGCGGGTGATGCGCATCGGTGTTTGAATAAGAAAGCCCGCAAGCAGTATAGGCTGCATGCGGGCTTTGTTTGCGTTTCGACTCTGCGTTTCGACTCTGCGTTTCGACTCTGCGTTTCGGGGAGCCTACGCAGTACCGGCCGGGCGTGGGTTGGACGGGTCCCAGGCGGCGATCTTGATGTCGCGCGCGAGCCCCAGCTTTTTCAGCAGCCAGATGCCGTAGTAGTTGGGGTCGAACTCGTACCAGCGCAGGCCGTGACGGGCAGAAACGGGGTGCGCATGGTGGTTGTTGTGCCAGCCTTCGCCGCCGGTCAAAAGAGCGACCCACCAATTGTTGCGCGACTCATCGCGGGTTTGGAAGCGGCGCGAACCCCACAGGTGGGTGGCCGAGTTAACCAGCCATGTGGCATGGAGACCCAGTGTCACGCGGAGAAAGATGCCCCACAGAACTACCGGCCAGCCTCCCCAGGCCAGCAGGACGAGCCCGGTCGTGGTGAGCGGAACCCAGTGATACTTCGACAGGGTGACGTAGAACTTGTCGCGGCTGAGGTCCGGCGCGTAGCGGTTCAACACCGCGGTCGAAGAGTGCAGCGCTTGCCCGCTCATGATCCAGCCCATGTGGGCCCAGAAGGTGCCGTCCTTGGGCGAGTGCGGATCGCCGGCATGGTCAGAAAGCTGGTGGTGTACACGGTGGGTGCCCACCCAAAAGATCGGTCCGCCTTCGAGTGCAAGCGTGCCGCAGGTGGCCATTGCGTACTCTACCCAGCGTGGAACCTTGTAGCCCCGGTGGGTGAGCAGGCGGTGATAGCACATGCCGATGCCGACGTTGATCGCGAGCACATACAGGACCACGGCCGCGAACAAGCCTTTCCAGGTGAAGAAGAAAAGGGCTACGATCGCCAGCACATGAAAGATCGCCATGAAGATGGTCGTCACCCATGACACGGATCCGCTTTGGTGCGCGCGTCCAAGCGTGGGGAGCTCGACGTGGGCCTTGGGAGTGCTGGGCTTCACCTGGATGGAAGGAGCTTCCGGGCTGGCGGCGGGGGCTTCATAAATCTCGACTGGCATGAACGCTTTCCTGGTGCAGTGGGGAAATGTTGACTAAACCGAGCGTAGCAGTGGGCGGAACGGCGTGGTGTAAGACTTCTGTAATCGCCGGCGTGAAGAAAGCAGCGCCATACGCGGATGCAAAGAACGTCCCGGCAGTTGTTTCTTTTGTGGCAACTCTCCCCATTGCTGTAGCATCTACCGAACATATAGATAGAGATTCCGGCGCGGGCTATGGATTCCGCAGGCACTTCCCACCCGGATCGTTGCCAGGTACCAGAAGGAGGCACCGCCATGATCACCACAACCCACGCACGCCCTTCGGCGCAGTCCGCTGCACGGCCGCTTCATCTCAGCACAACGGTTTGCCCGCGCTGCTTTCAAACGTTGAACGCCGCCCCGGTACTGCGAGCGAAAGAGCAGATGCCGCGGCCCCATCGCTGCACCCCATCGTCCCGCGAAGTGCTTCAACCCTCGGCCGCCGTTCCGTTCTCCTAGGTCCCCGAGACCGGCTCCCGGCCACCGTCTGTTTCAACGGGCGGCCGAGAGCGGGATGCAAGGTGAAACGCGCCCCCTCCGGGCGCGTTTTCTTATGCGCGTGAGTCGGTTCAGGACCAGCTTCCGCGTCCGGAGCCTCCGCCCATCGCACGAGGGGGGCCGGACGATCCACCGCATTCAGCCTCCCCGGTTGCGCCGGGCTGACCGGGTTCGCCGGGGAGCCTGGCCGGAAGCACTTCCCGGATGCGCTCCGCCAGGCACAGCTGCTCCTTTTCCCGAAGCCGCCCGCCGCCCACAGTCAGATAAAAGACGTCGATGGCGATCTCGCCTTCAGTATCAATCAGCGCGACCTCGATATTGCACCCGCACCGGGCAATGGCGATGGCCAGGGTCCGCAGCAAACCGGGCGAGTCCGCGGTAACCACCTGCAGGAGCGTGCAATGACGGGAGCTTTCGCTATCAAAGTGAAAGCGCGGCTCGTTCTCATGGCGAGCCCCAGCGGCCGGAAGTCCTCCGTGCCGCGGGCGCTGCCGGGCGCGCAGCATCTCTTCCACCTTGCCGCTGCTGCCCAGCGCAGATCGCAGGCTGGCAACAAAGTTCCCATGCTCGCCGGGGTTCAGCTCCAGCGTCCGGAACGGGTCGGTGAACTGAAAGGAGTCGAGAATCAGCCCGGCATCATTCGAAAAAGCGTCGGCCTTGACGATGTTCATGCCCCAGGCAGACAGCGCGCCGGCCATGTCAGCGAACAGCAGGGGCCGGTCACGCGTGATCAGCGTCACCTCGTTGAACTGGCGATGCCGTTGCAAGGCAAGCTGCACCGGCTCCCGGTCGAGCTGGAGAGAAAGCTGGAAGTGTTCGCTCACCTGGTCGGGCAGGCGGGTTTGCAGGTAGCGCTGCGGCATGCCTTCCAGAAAGCGCCGCAGAGCCCCGGCCTGGGCAAGTTCGTCTTCGGTGCCGCGCGGGTCGCTGTGCGCCGCGACCCGCGACAGCACGCGCGACAACACCACCGGATCCGCGTCCACGTGGTAGCGGGTTTCATCTACGGATCGATCCAGGTAGTTGGCGGTGGCGATATACAGCTGCCAGATGTTTTCAGCTTTCCAGGGCGTCAGCGCGTCCGGGTTGACGGACTTGACGTCGGCAAAGGTGAGCAGGGTGAGCATTTTGAGCTGCTGAGGTCCGGCAGCGTGCCGGCTGAAGAGCCGGACGTTGTCTGGATCAAAGATGTCGCGGCGCAGGGCGAGCGACATTTGCAGATGGTTGCGGATCAAACGGCGCACGGTTTCGCGCTCTTCCAGGTCGAACTCGAGCCGCGCAAAGACCCGTTCGGCCAACTCGATCGATTCGCGGGCATGGTCGCCGGTGCGCCGGGCCTTGCCGGTGTCGTGCAGCAGCAGTGCGAGAAGAAACAGATCCTGCCGTTCGATCTCCGGCCACAGCGTAGAAAAGCGGCGCTCCCACTCGTGCCGGGGGGTGCGCAGCGCGTGCACGCTTTCAATGACCAGAAAGGTGTGTTCATCGACGGTGTAGCGGTGGTAGGCGTCGCGAACCACCAGCGAATCAATGCCGTGAAACTCCGGCAGGATCAGCTCGAGCAGGCCGATGGCATGCATCAGTCGCAGGGCATGCGCGGCATGGGGACCAAGCAGTACGTCGCGCAAACAGTTCCAAAGAAAGGGCCCTTCGGGCAGGTGCACGGCGAGCGCGGGCAGGGCTTCAGCGATGCGCTGCTCGGTGTCCTCCGTCAGCCGTGAACCATACTGCGCGACGGAGCCGAACACGCGCAGCAGCGCATCGGCATCGATCAGCAGGAGGTTGCCCGAGGCATTATTTTCAAGGGTGATGCGGCCGTCCTCCACGGCAAAGGGGGTGCCGGCGATAGGGCTGCGCCTGCGCCGCAGGTTCCGCAACAGAGGCTTGCGCGCGCCGGCTTCCCACTCGTCCATTTGGAGGCAGGCGCGGCGCGAAATGGCCCGGGCGTGCCGGTAATAGGTGCGCATCCAGTATGCGGGGTCGGCGGAACCCAGGGTTTCAAGCCCGATGCTTTCAGCCGCGGCCTCATCCTGGGCGGCCCAGTCGAGCGTGTTTTCGTCGCGACCGTTGCGAAAGTGGAGAAAGCATCGCGCGGCGGCCATGAACTCGGCGGCTGCCTGGAGGTCTTCGCGGCTGCCGAGAGCGGAGGTTCCGGAGGGTTCGGCAGCGCTGCTGCCTTCGCGGGAAAGCCGCAGAAGCGAAAGCCAGTGCGCCAGGTGCACATCGCGCAGGCCGCCCGGACACTCCTTCAGGTTTGGCTCCAGGTGAAAGATGGTGTCGCCGTACTTGTGGTAGCGATTGCGGGCAGTCTCGACCAAATGCTTTGCGAGCCCGGCGGCTTCGCGCTCCAGCACCCTGGGCATCAGCTCACGGTCGAAGCGGCTTCCCAGGGCGGCGTCGCCGAGCAGAAAGCGCCGGTCCAGCAGGGAAATCGCGAATTCCAGGTTGGCTTCGCCGTCGAGCCGTTCGCATTCCTTGAGGGTGCGCGTAGCAGGGCTGGCACGCAGCCCCGCGTCCCACATGCTTTGTGTGAAACGGCGGATGGGTTCATGCGCGTCGCGCTCCACCCCTTCGTTGGGGCACAGAAACAGCAGGTCCACGTCGGAATAAGGAAAGAGCTCGCGCCGTCCGAAGCCGCCGGTTGCGAAAACAGCGATTGGCGGCGGCTCCGGCCGGGCTTGAACCATGCCACGTGTGGTGGTCTCAAGCGGGGCCTGGATCGTGGTCCAGAGTGCGGCCAGTGCTGCTTCCACCTCGGCGGCGCGCAGCTGGGCGCTCCCTTTCCCATCGCCGGTGCGTGCAAAGGCGGTTCGCGCGTCGTCCAGCGACGCATGGAGCCGCTCGCGCAGGGCGCCGGGTGTCAGGTGGGAACGAGTCTTCATCGTCAGTCGCTCCTCTTCGGTTGCTCCGGTGCGCCGGGCCGCTTCTTTCCAAG
>CAXTYP010000042.1:8078-13245 GCA_964248435.1 uncultured Acidobacteriaceae bacterium
ATCGTCAGTCGCTCCTCTTCGGTTGCTCCGGTGCGCCGGGCCGCTTCTTTCCAAGAATCTTGCCGTCCGCGTTCAACAGGGTTTGGCGCAGGGCGTGCTTTGGCGCGCTCCCCACACTTCCCGCGCGCGGTCGGGCCGCGCTCGACAAAGCTCCCGACTAGAGCGCGGTCGGGCCGCGCTCGTCGTTGCGAATCCGCACCGCTTCTTCTATCTGGGTCAGAAATATCTTGCCATCGCCGATCTTGCCCGTGCGCGCCGCGTTTGAGATCGCGCTGATCGCCTTTTCAACCATGTCGTCGGCTACCACGGTTTCAAGCTTCACTTTCGGGAGCAGGTCAACCGTGTATTCACGGCCCCGGTAGAACTCCGTGTGGCCTTTTTGCCGGCCATGCCCGCGCGCTTCCAGGATCGTCATTCCCTCGATGCCGGCCTCGAGCAGGGCATCCTTGACAGCGTCGAGCCGGGACGGCTGCAGAATCGCTTCTATCTTGTACATCGACCAGTCCTTTTCGCCTTGCTGGGCCGAGGGTAACCCGCCTGGCCGTTGTTTTCCGTTGTGCTCTCCGCAGTGCCTCGTCAGGCGGCGAAGTCGTAACCCTCTTCGCCGTGCTGCGTAATGTCCAGCCCTTCTTCTTCATCTTCTACCGAAACCCGCAGACCCATGGTGAGATCCACGACTTTCAGCAACACAAAGGTACCCACGGCGGATAAAACCCAGGCGATGGCGACGCCGACCAGCTGGTTCAACACCTGGTGCCAGTTGCCCTGGATCGCGCCCGAGGGCAGGGCATTGCCCTGTGCATTCTTGAAGATGGGGTTGATGGTGGACGACGCGAAAACACCGGTGAGCACGGCGCCGAGTGTGCCGCCCGCGCCGTGGATGCCGAAGGCGTCGAGCGAGTCGTCGTAGCCGAGCCGTATCTTGACGAACACAACCATGGCGTAACAGAAGAAGCCAGCCAGGAGGCCGATCAGCAGGGCGCTCATGGGCTGAACATAGCCGGCGGCCGGCGTGATTGCCACGAGACCTGCGACTGCGCCCGAGATCGCGCCCAGCGCCGAAGGCTTGCCGCTGCGGATCCACTCTGCGGCGGCCCAGGCCAGCGCGGCCGTTGCGGCAGCAAAGTGGGTGTTGACAAAGGCCGAGGTGGCAAGCGGCCCGGAGGTAAGCGCCGAGCCCGCGTTGAAGCCGAACCAGCCGACCCACAACAGGCACGCGCCGACCAGTGAAAGCACGACGGAGTGCGGCATCATTGGCTCACGGGGATAGCCGACGCGCCTGCCCAGGTAAAGTGCGCAAACCAGCGCTGACACGCCGGAAGTGACGTGGACCACCGTGCCGCCGGCGAAGTCCAGTGTCGGGATTCGGCCGCCAAGGGCCGCGTTGAGCAGGCCGCCCTTGCCCCAAACCATGTGGGCCATAGGCGAATACACCAGGAGGGACCAAAGGGTAAGAAACACGGCCATCGAGGAGAACTTCATTCGCTCGGCAAAAGCCCCGGTGATCAGCGCGGGGGTGATGATGGCGAACATCAACTGGTAGATCATGTAGGTCTGGATCGGGATCGTGGCGGCGTAGTCCGGGTCGGGCGCAAGACCGACGCCGAGCAGAAATACATGGTGGAGGCCACCGATAAAGGCGGAGCCGGAATCAAATGCGAGCGAAAACGAAACAAGGGCCCAGAGCACGGTGATGATCGCCATCATGGCGAAGCTTTGCATCATGGTGCCGAGTACGTTTTTTCGTCGAACCAGGCCGGAGTAAAACAACGCGAGCCCTGGCCCGGTCATCAGCAGGACCAGGGCGGCCGAAACCAGCATCCAGGTGTTATCGGCCCCGCTTTGGGCTGCGGCCGTGGCTGCTTCGAGCTTCTGGAGGCGCGCTTCCGTGGCCCCGGAAGCCTGCGCCAGCGTGGCCGGCACAGCGCAACCAAGCGCAAGGAAGCCGGCAAGAAGAAGAGCAGCGGGACGGCGGCGAGAACGGGGACAAGAACAAGGAGGCATGGCACTCCAAAGCGAAACATGGTTCGGGTGACTTGCCTCCCCGGGGATCCTTGCAAGGCCTCGTGCAGGTTCGGTGGCTTTGAACCGTGAACCTGAACCCGGCTTGAAATCGGACCCGGGAAGGGGTTGCATCCCGTGTTGGTGATACTTTGACACACTTTTGGGGAAAGCCGAAGCAAAACGGAAGCGAAGCCGGAAACCCGTTCGGCGGCAGCGGATGAAAACAGGAGCGGGCCAGCCCCTCGCGAAGCGTTTGCCGGAGCTATATATTGAGAACATGAGTACAACAGCAAGCGGGGCAGGGCAGAAGGACAGGTATTTTTTTGGCGCGCTGGAATCGTCGTCCAAGAACCGGGAAAAGCTTCGCGAGGTCACCTTTGGCGAGCAGCAGCCGGAAGGCATTCTGCTGGCTTCGCTGGATTCTGCCCTGAACTGGGCACGCAAAAGCTCGATCTGGCCGATGACCTTTGGGCTGGCCTGCTGCGCGATCGAGATGATGTCCATGGGCGCTTCGCGCTTTGATGTCGCGCGGTTCGGCATGGAGGTGTTTCGCCCTTCGCCGCGCCAGGCGGACCTGATGGTGATTGCGGGGCGTGTGTCCAACAAGATGGCACCGGTGATTCGCCGCTTGTACGACCAGATGCCCGAGCCGAAGTGGGTGATCTCGATGGGTGCCTGCGCGACCTCCGGTGGGGTATTCAATAACTACGCGATCGTGCAGGGGGTCAACCAGATCATCCCCGTCGATATTTATGTGCCGGGCTGCCCGCCGCGGCCGGAGCAGCTGATCTACGCTTTGACGCTGCTGCAGGAAAAGATCCAGCGCGAAAAAGGCACCACACGCCGCGCACTGAACCTGGCCTGAGACTTGTCAGAGCGGCAGCAAAAAGGGACCCTGTGCAGGGTCCCTTTTTGCTGCCGCTCCCGAAACGAAAAACTTATGCTGCAACTCCATCTAGCACCGAAGTGTTAGAAGCGCGTCGATTTCGCTTGCTTTGTTGCGGAGGAACGCACACTCTGTTGAAGACCTGTTACATGCCCCCATGGGAGTCTGCCCGATCCTGGACCGGGAACAAGCAACGCGTTAACGAAGTGGGTACGGGCGAAAAACGACTGACTCTAGGCAACTTGTCAGTCCTTCCGTGCTCTAAGGTAATAAGCGGACGGCCCCTGGTGTTCCACGCCGATGTGCAGGCTGGAATGGGAATGGGCGCTGCACTGATTTTGTACGACTTTTTCAGCAAGGTTTCGGAGGATAGACGCATGTATCGTGCTCCATTGCAATCTTTGAGCCGGATTCTGCTGGTTGGGTGTTCAGTGGGCCTTGTGGCCACGAACCTCCAGGCACAGGATCCGTCCTCAACCGCACCGGCAACGCCGCCGGCCACACCGCCTGCGCAGACTGCGCCCAAGGCTGCGCCCATCTCCCGTGTTGATATTTTCCTGGGTTACTCGTACCTTGCGCCACACGGCACGGTGACGACGAACAGCGGTGTCACGGGTCAGCCGTTTCCGGTTCGGTATGGTTCTGTGGACTATGGCGCGATCGGTTCGGCCGCGTTCTTTTTTAACAAGTACGCCGGCGGTGTGGTGGAGTACGCGGATCATTCACTGGGCAAGAACGACGGCTTCAACGATGCGGCTGCGGGCCTGATCGTCCGGTATCCTTCGGCGCTCGGGGTAACGCCTTTCGCGCACGGCATGGCTGGCGCGGCGCGCGTCGGCGGACCCAATGCAGAGCCGAATGTGTATCACGGCTACAACTGGGGACCGATGTTAAAGGTCGGCGGCGGCCTGGACTATGACACCCCGTTGTTTGCCCACCATCTTGGTGTGCGCCTGTTCCAGGCTGATTACGTGTACATGCATGCTGATTTCGGCCCCCAGCCGATCACGGGCGGCCGCGCGAATATCAGCTCAGCCGAACTGAGTGCCGGTCTCCTGTTCAAGTTCGGCAACATCATTCCTCCTCCGCCGGTGGCTTACACCTGCTCGGTCAATCCGGCCTCGGTGTTTCCCGGCGACCCGGTCACCATTACCGGAACCCCTACCAACCTGAATCCCAAGAAGACGCCGACCTTTACGTGGGCGGGCCAGGGCGTACAGGTCAAGGGTGACTCGTCCACCGCGACGGTCGACACCACCACCCTGCAGCCCGGACAGTATACCGTCACGGGTCATGTCAGCGAAGGGCCCAAGCCGGGCCAGTTCGCCGATTGCAACGTGAACTTCACGGTGAAGCAGTTTGAACCGCCGACAATTACCTGCTCGGCTAACCCAAGCAGCGTGAACCCCGGCGATTCTTCAACGATCACGTCCCAGGGTGTAAGCCCGCAGAACCGTCCGCTGACCTACAGCTACTCGGCGACGGCCGGCCAGATCTCCGGCACGACCAATACGGCCACCTTGGCGACCGCAGGCGCTCCCGCCGGCGCGATCACAGTGACCTGCAATGTGGCTGACGACAAGGGCCAGACCGCGACGACGACGACCAGTGTCACCGTCAACGCGCCACCGGCTCCGGCACCCAAGACGCAGACCCTGTGCGACATCACCTTTGACCGCGATCACAAGCGTCCTGCCCGTGTGGATAACGAAGCCAAGGCCTGCCTTGACGACGTGACCCTGAACGCGCAGCGCTCGGCCGATGCGACGGTGGTACTGGTAGGCAATGCAGCACCCGACCAGGCCCCGGCAATGGGCAAGCATGGACGGCATGGCAAGCATGCCCAGGCAGCAGCGATGACGCCTGAAAAGCTGGCCGCACAGCGCGCCGTCAATACCAAGGATTACCTGGTCAAGGAGAAGGGCATTGATGCTTCCCGCATCTCGGTCCGCACCGGAACCAAGGGTACCAACGAGGTAGACAACTACCTGGTGCCAGCAGGCGCGACATTTGACAACGACGTGCAGGGCACGACGGCGGTCGATGAGTCGGGTATGAAGGCCCAGCCCCGTAAAGCAGTGGCGGCGGCGCACCATCGCCACCACCACAAGAAGTAGCCAGTTGGGGAACAGCTGAAAGGGCTGTTCTCCGCACCTGGATGGGGAAGGGCTGGCCGCGAAAGCGGCTGGCCCTTCTTTTATGCGTCTGTTTGCTTCCATTTTGCGCTGAACAGATACTCCTGAACTGCCGATAACAAGACTGCAAGGAGACCGGCGT